>JAFGNB010000103.1 GCA_016927235.1 Chitinispirillaceae bacterium | reverse complement strand
TGCGCGACGCCCGGTACATGCGGCTGGCGACCCGCATCTGCGCGGAGCTCGGAGCAGCGTTTGTAAAGACCTACTACGTCGACGAGGACTTTGATTCGGTAACCGCTTCCTGTCCGGTGCCGATCGTCATCGCCGGAGGTAAGAAGCTTCCCGAACTCGACGCGCTCGCCATGGCACGGAGAGCGATCGATCAGGGGGCGCTCGGCGTCGATATGGGGCGAAACATCTTCCAGTCAGATGCGCCGGTCGCCATGCTCGAAGCGGTGCGCAAGGTCGTCCATGAGGGATTGTCGCCGAAGGAGGCGTTCGGAGTCTACACGTCGTTGAGGAGCGGGAAAGGGCAATGACCTCCGGGATGAAAGCCGCAATAAAGGCCCGTGCGCCCCTCCTCAGTGTCGGCATCGTGAGCGCCGATCTCATGCATCTGGCCGAAGCCGAGGCCGAGCTTGCGGCATGCGATGTCATGCTTCTCCATTTCGACGTGATGGACGGCTGTTTCTGCCCGCAACTGACCGCCGGCCCCTTTTTTGTCAAAGGAATCGGCACCAAGCTTTACAAAGACGTCCATCTGATGGTGGAAGACCCGCTGCGGCTCATCCCCGAGTTCGCAAAAGTCGGCGCTGATGTCATCACGGTCCATGTGGAATCGGGTCGCCACGTACTTCATGCGCTGAAAATGATCGGCGAACAGAAAAACGCAAACGATCCCGGCCGCGGCATTCTGCGCGGCATCGCGCTCAATCCGGGAACGCCGGTCGCCTCGATCGAACCGTTTATCGAGGAAATGGACATCGTCTGCCTGCTGGCAGTCACTCCCGGATTTCCGGGAGGGTTCATCGAATCGACGCTGCGCCGTTTTGAAGCGGTGAAGCGCATGAGTGCCGGCATGGCCGATCCGCCGCTTTACTGCATTGACGGCGGCATCACGGCGGAGACTATCGGCACGGCAGCCGCGACCGGCGCGGAGATCATCGTAAGCGGCAGCGCGGTGTTTAAAAACAACACCCTCCGCAGTAATATTGAACTGCTCATCGGACTGATGAACAGAGGGAGTCGATAGATGCGCCGGCAGTGGAACGCAAAAAAGCTCCTGGCGTTCGTCGCGACCTGTCCCCCCGGAACCCCGGTGGCGTTCGTCGAGCAGATCTACGCCACGCGGCTTCTCGGCGCCAATTACGATTTCGCTCTCCACGGCGGCGGCAACACGTCGTTCAAGTGCACGGCGCCCGATCTTTTCGGGGACCCGGTCGAGACGCTTTTTGTCAAGGCATCGGGATGCGACATGGCGCAGGCGTCCGCCGGTGATTTCGTCTGCCTCGACCTCGCGAAACTCCGCCGGCTCGACCGGGACATGGAACTCGACGACGAAGCCATGGCCCATTTCTTCAGCACGGCGACGGTGCGTCCCCATCCCCGCCGGCCTTCGATCGAAACGCTTCTGCACGCATTTCTCCCCTTTGTCTGTGTCGATCATACCCATCCCGCAGCCGTTCTTGCGCTCACGAACCGCAACGACGCGAAACAGTGCGTCAAAAAGGCGTTTTCCACTCCCGTGGGGTTTCTGCCCTATGCCGCGACGGGCATCGGCTGCGGCCGTGCGGTTGCCGCCGCGGTGCGGGTGATGCCTGAGTGCAAAGGCGTCATCATCGGCCACCACGGGCTGGTTACCTGGGGGAGCGCCGCTGCCGAGGCGTACAGGGCGACGGTCGACCTTGTTACCGAGGCGGAGGCGTGGCTCGAGAAGCATCGTTCGCGCACCATCGCCGTAACGCACGACGCTGCAGCGGTCGGACGGGCGAAGGAGCGCTACCGCTCGCTCGCGCCGCTGATCAGGGGCCGTCTCATGCCGCCCAGCGCCGACGACGGCGGCCGGCGGCGCGGAGTATCGATGGCGCACCTGGCGGACAAAGGGCTGCTGTCGCTGCTCGACGCGCCGGAAGCGCTCTCCGCCGCCGTCTCGACGCCGCTCACTCCCGATTACATCATCCGCATCGGCCGTCTGCCGCTGCTGATCGAGCGCCCGATCCTTGACGACGGCGACCGGTTCCGCGCGCAAATCGCGGCGGCGTGCGAGGTCTGGCGCGGCGATCATGACTCTTTTGTCAAAAAATATTCCGGACGGCAAACAGTCGTGCGGCAAACGGACGGCCATCTTCCCCGCGTCGTGCTCATTCCCGGCGTCGGCGTTGTGTGCGCGGGGCCTTCGGCGAAGGATGCCGCCGCTGCCGCCGACATCACCGCCCAGGGGCTTGCGGTCAAGCGAATGATCTTCGAAACCGGCGGCACATACCGTGACCTCGACGACAGCCACTGTTTCGACATGGAGTTCCGCTCCTACCAGCGGGCGAAACTGCCTTCAGACGATGCTACGGGAGCGCTGCAGGGCCGCATCGTTCTGGTGACCGGCGCGGCGGGAGCGATCGGCAGCGGCCTCTGCGCATCGCTGATCGAAAAGGGGTGTCAGGTCGCCATCGCCGACCTTCCCGGCGGCGCGCTTGACGCACTTGTCAATGAATGCGTGGGCCGGTTCGGCGCCGACCGGATCGTGCCGGTCACCATGGACGTCACCGACGAGGCATCGGTGCATGATGGTTTCGGAAAAATCGTCGAGCGGTTCGGCGGCCTCGATGCGGTGGTGGTCAACGCAGGGATCGCCCATGTCGCTACGCTCGCGGCCATGAAGCTTGAAGCGTTCCGCAGGCTGGAACGGGTCAATACCGAGGGGACGCTCCTTACCATGCGTGAGGCAGCCCGCATTTTCACTCTCCAGAATTGCGGCGGCGATATCGTACTGATCTCCACGAAAAACGTCTTCGCCCCCGGCGCCTCCTTCGGCGCCTACAGCGCGACCAAGGCTGCGGCGCACCAGATCGCGCGCATCGCCGCTTTGGAGCTTGCGGGGATCGACGTACGGGTGAATATGGTCGCTCCGGACGCGGTCTTCTCCCATGGCGCGCAAAAGTCCGGCCTTTGGGCCACGGTCGGTCCCGACCGCATGAAAAGCCGCGGTCTCGACCAGAAGGGGCTTGAAGAGTATTATCGTAACCGTAACCTTCTTAAGACGAAAGTAACGGCCGCCCATGTGGCCGCCGCGGTGGAATTTTTCCTCGAACGGCTTACCCCCACCACCGGAGCGACCATCCCGGTTGACGGCGGTCTGCCCGATGCGACGCCGCGATAGAGATGATAAAGAATAAAATTTTTACCATCTCTTTCACGGCATCCCTTCTGATCGTTTGTAATGAAGTCTCAAACGCCGAGGTCGTCATCAACGAATTCATGGCGAATAATTTTTCCATCTATCCGGACATGTGCGACTATGACGATTTCTCCGACTGGATAGAGCTGTATAACCCGGATACTGCCGAGGTCGACCTCAACGGGTACTATCTTACCGATAATTTCAACAATCCCAGAAAATGGGCGATTCCCGAGGGCGTGAAGATAGCGGCCAGGGGATTCCTGGTCATCAGGGCCGACGGTGCGGATTCGAAACCGGGTGTGGTCGACACCCTCGACTCCTATCCCTGGAATGTCCCCTTCACCACCAACTATTACCATACCAATTTCAAGCTCGCCGACGAAGGTGAGGAAATCGGGCTTTACAAGGATTCGGGGGAAGCAGTTGTTTGCATCGATTCGGTCATGTTTTTCAATCAGCTTGCCGACGTTTCCTGGGGAAGAAATCCCGTTGACGGGAAATGGTACAAATACGATGAACCGACACCGGACGCTCCCAATACCACCGACCCGAAGGAGGTCGAGGTATACTCCGGTTCGGTCGACTTTTCGATCCCGGGCGGTTTCTATGACGGGCCTCAGACGCTTGTAATGAGTGTCGCATCGGGTGAGATGTATTATACCACCGACGGATCGACTCCTTTCAAGAATTCGGAGACGACGTTCAAATACACCGGCCCCATCGCCGTCGAAACAACGATTGTCGTCCGGGCCCGCTGCATCGAACCGGACAGAATCGCCGGTAAAGTGACAACCAATACCTACTTCATCGGCGGGAATGAAAAACGCAGCCTGATGACGGTTTCGATCACGACCGACACCTCATTTCTCTACGACGAGGAGATCGGCATTTTTACAAACAGCCGGAAAGACCGAGAGATCCTCGTGGCGATGGAGTTCTTCACTCCCGACGGCAGGCAGGTTTCAAAGGTCAATGCGGGTATGACCCTCGGCAGCCTGACCAACTTCACCTTCCCGCAAAAACCGCTCCAGATCCGTCTCAGGAACAGATACGGCGACGATTACGTCCGGTATCAGATGTTCGACAAACGGATCGCCTGTTTCCAGCGGCTCCGTCTGCGGCAGGGCGGCGACGCATGGACCAACAACCTGATCGCCGACGGCGTTCTCGAAAGCATGTGCAAAGGGCAGCTCGAGCTGGGCGTCCAGGCCTACCGGCCGGTCGTTCTTTTTATTAACGGTCACTATTACGGGATCCATGATCTCCGCGAACAGTTCGACGATCAGTACTTTACCAACAATTACAATGTCGATCCGACCACGAAAGAGGAGGTGCGAAGCACCTTGCTTCCGGTTGACGGGAAAAGCGTCGAAGGGTGGGAACTGGTTGACGGGAGCTGGGAGGGATACAACGCGCTCCTCGAACTGGCGCGATCCGGCGATATGACCGATGCACTGTACGACGAAATCAAAGAGCGGGTCAACATCAACAGCTTTATCGATTACTTCTGCGCCGTTGTTTTCGGCAAACAGATCAGCTGGGGCCACAACCAGGACCTCTGGAAAGTCAATACTACCAAATGGCAGTGGCTGTGCACCGACTTCGACCGCGCCTTCGTCTATTCGGACCGCTTTGCCGATATCGACCACAATCTTTTTACCGAAGGCGCGGGAGCGAGCGGCGGCATCATGGAAGCGGATTCGCTCTTCCCGAAACTCATGATAAATGAGAATTTCAAGAACTGTTTTACCCAGCGGTTCGCCGCGCATCTCAACGCCACCTTCAAACCCTCACGCATGCGCACCATCGTCGACAGTCTTGCCGCCCTGCTCGATCCGGAAATGGAGGAATATACCGACAAATGGGGACCTCAGGGCGGCGTCAAATCACATGATGCATGGATGAAGCAGATTGACAGCATCAAGTTGTTCTGCACTGAGCGGCCGAAATACATTTTCCAGTTCCTCACCGAGGAGCCCTTCGGCTACAGCGGCACCGCACTGCTTTCGGTCACCCTCGATGCCGCCGGTGCGGGCGATATCCAAATCAACGGCGTACGGATGTGCGCGGGGCTTGAAAACATGACCTTCGTCAGGGGTTGTCCGATGCGGGTGACGGCCGTGGCGAAGCCCGGGTACGTTTTTGCAGGCTGGGACGGCAGCGCGTCGGACGCAGACACCACGCTTACCCTTACCGACGATACCACGAGGCTCACGGCGCTGTTCGTGAAATCGGAGGACCATCTTATCCCCGCGACCATATCCGCTGACACCACCTTCAGCCTGACCGATCATTCCTATATCGCCAGTGGAGACGTGACGGTCGACACGGGGGCTACGCTTACCGTCGAAGAAGGGGTGACAATCCTCATGCCGCAGAATGCATGTATTTACATACGGGGCAGACTCCTTGTTAATGGAACGGCCGATGCGCCGGTCAGAATAAGGGAGAACGCCAAGGACGGCGCGACCTGCTGGGGAGCGCTCAATTTCGAAAACGCCGTGCTGGAAAACCGCATCACCTGGGCGGAGATCACCGGAACCACCAGCGGACACGACGCACTCAACGAGCGCGGCGGCATCAACGGCAACGGGTCGAACACGGTATTCGATCACCTTACCATGTACAATGTGATCTATCCGATGTATTTCGAGTACGGGAGCACCACCATCAGGAACTCGACAATCACCGTCGATCACCTCTGCAACGGCGCGGTGCATATCGGCCGCGGCAGGGCGCTGGTCGAGAACAGTATCTGGTACAGCACCGGCGTTACGATGAACACCGACGCCATCGACATCAAAGGGGTTGAAAACGGCATTGTCCGCGGAAACCTTGTGTACAATTTCAACGGGTTCAACAGCGACGCCATCGATCTGGGCGAATCGTGTAAAAGCATCCTCATTACAAACAATATCGTCTACGGCAGTTACGACAAAGGGATTTCAGTCGGCGGAAAGTCGACCGCGAAAATCACCAACAATCTCGTCGTCGACTGCGATCTCGGCATCGGCATCAAGGACGATTTCTCTTATGTCGACATGGACCACAACACCTTCGTGCGCAACCGGATCGCCATAGCAACCTATGCGAAAGCGTTCGGACGCGGCGGGGGCGCCGCCAAGGTGACCAACTGCATCCTGGCGGCGTCGAAAGCGAGCTCCATTTACGAGGATCGCTATTCGTCAATTGAAATAGCGTACAGTCTTTCGGATGTCGACATTCTCCCCGGCACCGGAAACCTCTTTGCCGATCCGTACTTTACCGACATCATGAAAAACAACCTGCAGCTCGATCCCGCATCGCCGTGCATCAATGCCGGCGATCCGTCGTTCCGCAGGGACGCCGACGGCTCGGTAACCGATATCGGGGCACAGTACACCTTCGACTCCGCCGACTTCCCCGACAGCCTCGTGCCGCACTATACCCCTCCCGCAGTGGTGATCAGCGAGCTGATGTACAACGACGACAAGGCACATCCGGGAGGCGACTGGATCGAGCTTTACAATCCGTCCGATGAAGCGGTCGACCTTTCCAAATGGAAACTGACCGACGAGGGGGATTACCGGAGCTGGCTGAAAAGCATCGACGTCGCCGAACTCGACAGCGATGACGTGTTCCTTGTCCCTCCCGGTACGAAACTCGGCAATGGCGGCTACCTGGTGATCTGTGCTGATACCGCAGCCTTCCGGCAGGCATATCCCGACGCAAACGGCCCCGTAATCGGCAATCTGCCGTTCGGTTTCAACGGCACGGAAACCGTCCTGCTCTACGACGTCGCCGATGTCCTTGTCAATGCGGTCTGCTTCGACACCACGCCGCCGTGGCCCACGGCACCCGACGGCGACGGACCGAGCCTCGAGCTGGTGCATGCCGACCGATTCAACTTTCACCCGGGCAACTGGGATGCATCCAAGAACACCGGCGGCACTCCGGGGCAGGATAACTCGGCCTCACCGGTCGTTCGTTCTGCGAAACCGGTCATGCCGCTGACCTACCTGCTGGCGCAGAGCTACCCGAACCCGTGCAGGGCAGCGACCACGATCCGGTTCGCACTGCCGGCGCGGGATCATGTCAGGATAAGCATCTACACTATTTCCGGTCGTCTGCTGGAAACACTGTTCGATAATAAAATCGATGCGGGTTTTCATCAAATAGCATGGAATGCGAAAAGGTATTCCCCGGGAGTCTATTTCTACCGGATACGGGCCGGTCGTTTTACGGCCGCGAGAAAGTTGACCGTTCAGTAATCATATGTACAATAGGAATTTTGGCAATTGTTTCAGGGAAATTTTCAACCGGTGAGGTGCTCGATGAGAAGGTTCTTGTTGATTTTGAATGCGGGTATCGGGCTGCTCGCTTTGGGCGGCCGTGCAACGGAGGCGGCATGGGTGCAGACGGGCGGGCCCGAAGGAGGGCGTCAAAAAACGGAAATGAACAGGGGCCTTGACGTAAAGAAGCAAAGCGGTTCCCCCGTACCGCCGCGGCAAGGGGGACTTCTTATTTATCCACCTGTCCCGGCTGCCGGATTGCCGACTCCCTACTCAACCTTTCCCGGTGTGGGCGGGGCAACTTTCCAGTTGGCCGGATCATTGCCGAATTCGTCGTTCTTTATGCGGGTCAGGGAGTTGCCGGTTCCCTCTGCCCCGGTCGGCCATGGCGAGCGGTTCTCGTACGACACTTCATCATATTCCATATAATGAACCGTCGTCAGTATCGGGGCGCCCGTACTGTCTTTCTCCGGCTCAGTCGGTTTTTCCAGTTTCAGAGTCTCCCCGTTGTCGGAAAGGTTGCCGCTGAAGTGAAAAACCCGGACGTCGGCGGTGACATTGTAGCTGCCCGTGAACGCATCGACGGAAACTCGATCGGAGGCGACGACGATTGATTCTCCCGATCTGATGGAGGTTGCTGTGGGAAATGAAAAGGCAATGCCGCCGATCCGCCAGGTATGGTCGGGATACTGCTGGTCGTACAGCATCACCTCCCTGCTGCCGATGTTGGTGACTTCGATATAATCGGAATTGCCGTCAGCCGGCAGGTACATGATTTCGCTGATGACGAGCGGGCCGACAAGCGGACCGGTATTCGGGCCGCCGAGCGTGACGTCCTTCATCGGAATGAAGACCTCGTTGCCGGTTGACGGAACGATATATCTGCCGCAGGAGATGCCGTTGTCCAGGGCGCCGAAGCTGCAGCCGTGGCAGTACCCCCGGCAGCCGGTCGAATCCGCCGTAACGAAAGCTTCATCGCCGAATTCACTGAACGCGAATGATGTCGGGAGCGTCGGATCGGCGTTGAAATCGTCGGCGGTAAAGACGACATACCCTCCTGCGGGAACGACGGTATTGTCGGGGATGCGGAACTTGACCGGATCGACCTGCCGGTCGGTAAGGAACCACCCGCCGATAGCAACCGCGGAACCGCCGGGATTGTACAGCTCGACCGCATCCACCTGCGGCGCATCGGTATGGGGCAGCACTTCATTGACAAAAACGACACCCGGATCCTCTTCACCCGGCGAGCCGTCGATCCGGAACGACTGCCGCCAGGCGTCGGGGTCGTTCTGTTCGTCGCGGGAGGGGTCTGCATCGACCGTCACCAGCGACCATCCGTCCCCGTCGGGGCGCGAGGGCCACGGATTGCCGTCGGCATAGGCGATCGACAGGAGCGTCACCGCCGCCCGCACCTCTTCAACCGTGAGCGTCTCGCCGCTGTTTCTCAACTGCCCGTCAAAAACGTCGAACGGATCGACCCCGTACCGCTCCCTGAACCACTTCGCATTCGACGCGAGCACGATGAATGCTCCCGGCTGCAGGGAGGCTGCGGCGGGGAACGCATAGTTGATCCCGTCGGTAAACTCGACACTGGTCAGATCGATCGGCTTCGAGCCGGTATTTTTAAGTTCGAGAAATTCGAGGCTGTCTTCGCCGGACGTATCGCCGACATACAGGGGATGGTAATGGATCTCGGTGATGCGAAGATCGTACAGCGTCGAATCGAAAATGTTCGGTTCGTCATCGTTACCGGGAGAGCCGTGGAGCCTGGATGAACCCCGCCAGAACTCGGGACCGGTCTCGTTTCTGCCGGGATTGCTGTTGACCGACACCAGCGAATAGCCGCCGCCGTCGGCCTCATTGGGCCAATCGCCGCTGTCGGAATAGGAGAGAGCAATGATTGTTTCAAAGGATGCGTTGTCGAACAGCTCTATCTTTTCGCCGCTGTTTCTGATCTGCCCCTCGTAAATGCCGTCCGGATCGAAGCCGTACCGTTGTTTGAAGGCATTGGTATTGGAGGCGATCACGAAAAAACCGTCGGGGTCAAGCGTGGTACCGCCCGGAAACCGATAGGCGACGCCGTCGATGAACTCGAGCTTTCCTAAATCAAGTGTTACCGCTCCGGTATTTTTCAGCTCGAGAAATTCGAGGCTGTCGCCGCTGAAGCCGTCGAGCGGCAGCGGATTATAGTGTATCTCGGTCAGCCGTAGGTTGAGGAGCTCGGCCTTGAGCTCTTTCGGTCGTGCATTGGGGTCGCAGCCGATGAGGATTCCAACCGAAACCGCTGCCGTACCCGCCAAAAAAATCGATTCCACGGCAACCCTGCCCACCATCATACCGCATTTTCTTACGTCAAACTGCCTCAACATTTTCGCCTGCTGTACTCAATAAACGCCTCGATAGTGGCTTCCTGCGCCGGCTGATTCAATTTCCCTCCTCCGCACCCCACGCTCCCGGAGACGGCCCGTCAGCTTCCCAGCTGGCGCGATCGTCGCCGTAAGTGTCCGGTTTCCGGTGCAGCGACAGGCCGTTCCCGTCTGCCGCCGGCCAGTTAGTGCCGTCGGAGTATTCGACCTCATCGAAAAGCATGTAAGGGTAAACGGGCGCTGTCGATACCGTGCTGTCTTCGACATAGGGATCTTCGGGCTTGAGCAGTTCGAGTTTTTCCGAGCCGTTTTTCAATCCGCCCGGCATGATGAATATCTGCACCTCATCCGCGACGCTGTAACGTGTCCTGAAGGCATTGACGGGAATCGAGTCGTCGGCAACAACCACCGATTCACCCGACTTGATGACGCTGTTGGGCGGAAACCGGAAACCGATTCCGGTCACTCTCCAGGTGGTGTCGGGGTAGTCGGGATGGTAAAGTTTTACCTCCTGGCCCGAGACATTCGTGATTTCGATATAATCGCCGGAGTTGTCGAGGGAATGATACATGATTTCACTTATGATAAGCGGCCCGACAAGCGGTCCCGAGTTCGCTTCTCCCAGGGTAACGTCTTTCTGCGCGACGAAGACCTCCCTTCCGGTCGAAGTGATATGCCTGCCGATCGACACGCCGTTATCAAGTTCACCGAATGTAAAGCCGTGGCAATATCCCTGCGTGCATCCCCGCTCATCGGCGACAAGCCAGACCTCTTCTCCGTGGGAATTGAGGTTGAATGAGGCGAACGTCGCATCGGCGTTGAAATCCGTTTCGTCGAAATAGACATAGCCGCCGGCATCGATGACGGTATTGTCGGGGATCCTGTATTTGATCGGATCGACCTTTCGATCGGTCAAATACCATCCTCCCACATCGACCTTCCGATCTCCCGGATTGAACAGCTCGATAGCGTCGTACTGCGGAGGATCGGTATGCGTCAAGACTTCATTGACCAACACAATACCGGGATCGTCCTCCCCCGGGGAGCCGTCGATGCGGAACGAGCGCCGCCATGCCCGCGGGTCGTTTTGATTACCGTCGGGAACGCTGCTCACCGTCACGATCGAATACCCGTCGCCGTCGGCGACCTTCGGCCAGGGGGCGTTGTCCTTGAAGTCGACCACGATCAGTTCCGTGTCGGAAACGATATCGGAAACGACCACCTTTTCACCGTTATTGGCCAGATTATCGGCATACGCTCCATAGGGGGTGACGTCGGGATAGCGGCGCATGAAGGTTGTGCTGTCAAAGGCAAGCACGATAAACCCGCCCGCCTCGAGGGCGGCATCCTCGGGAAATGCGTAGGTTATTCCGTTGGTAAACGCAACCGTCCCGAGCGACAGTTCGGAGGAGCCGATGTTTTTCAGTTCGATGAATTCGAGGCTGTCGCCGTCGGTATTGTCGAGATCGAGCGGATTGTAGTGGATTTCGGTAATGCGCAAATTGTAGAGTTCCGGATCGAACTCTTTTTTTATATCGTCTTTTCCCGGCGAGCCGTGCACTCGCGCCGATTTCCGCCAGAACCCGGGATCCGTTTCGTCCCTGCCGGGGTCGACGTTGACCGGCACCAGCGAATATCCTCCCCCGTCCGCTTCCTGCGGCCATGTATCGGTATCCTTATACGATTGTGAAAAAACGGCCGAATCGGTGGCCGTGTCGATGAGCGTGATTTTTTCGCCGCCGTTGTTCAGTTGTCCGCCGTAGACGCCGTCGGGAGAAAAACCGTACCGTTGCTCGAATCCGTTTTCATTGGAAGCGACGACGAAAAAAGCGTCCGGCTCCAGCGTCGCGCCGTCGTCGAAAACGTAATCGATGCCGTCGGTGAAGGCGAGCCCCCCGAGATCGAGCGTCGTCGAACCGGTATTTTTCATTTCAATGAACTCGAGGTCGTTGCTCGTAAGGATGGTGTCCAGATCTGACGGGTTGTAATGGATTTCCGTCAGGCGGAGATTGTAAAGCTCCGTGTCGAATGTCAGGGGGGTATCGCCGCCTTCGCCGGTCGGTTTTTTCTCGCAGTCGAGAATACTCCCCGCGATCATGGAAACACTTAGACAAAGAAGCAGGGGTTTCAGCAGGGAACTGCACTTGGTAGTCATACCGTCATCTCCTCTTGGAAAACTTCATCCGACAGCAGCGACCGCACCATCGGATTGAATGATGTATCGTGTGAATTCGCCACCTGGCGGAGTCCCGCCATATATTTCGAAAACCCTCTCCGGTACAGCTGAAACGTGCGGACCAGGTCGATCATCCAGAGCGGCACATACGACGTATAGCATTTCAGCTCGAGGATGACGCCGGCGCCCGAGTCGTAGATGTTCTGCACGTCGCAGGGAAGCAGTGCGTCATCGTGGGGCAGCGGATCGTAGCCGGTTTGCCGCATCGAACGAAGTTGTATATCGAACGTCACACGCGCATACTCCTCACAGTCGGAAATATACGCCTTCCGCTTGTACTGGATGAGCACCTTGGGCCGGGCATTGTAGGACTGCACCAGCCGGTAAAAGAGCAGCCGGTTATTCTCCTCCTTTTCATCCTTCACGTGATGGTGAAGAAGTTCGGGGGTCTGGAGCATCGTTTCGAGATGCTCGCTGTGAATTCTTGCCCGGTATTTACGCATGATATCACCCCGTTTGTGCTTGATCTCGAGGAACCAGGGAAGCGTGGGGCGTTCGCCGTAGGTGCGCACGCGCATGTTGATGCGGCTGCACGCCTTCTGCAGGCGCAGCCAGAGAAACAGATAGTCGGGCGTGTCGAAATAGAGGCTGTTGATCGTATAGTAGAGATCGGGAGATTTTTCCGAATAGGCGTCGAGCGAACAGTAGGGTTCGATGAAACGGGAAATATCGTCGACCATCCAGAGGGGAATCGTGTACTTCGCCTCGTACCGTTCAAGGACCGGCGGAATGCCCTCCTGCTTCTGCTTATCCTTTTTATGCGATTCGTGGACGATAACCGTTTTCTGATTCACTGCTCCACCGCCTCCCGTTGCGCGGAAAGAAGGTTCACCAGAGGCGTCTGTATCAATCGCCCCGTCACGTCCATCACATAAATGAAATTACGGAGGATGCTGAAATAGATTTTCTCTTTCTCCATGCGGTTTTTTATCACGCTCTCTTTGATTGCAAGAAGCGCCAGCGGATCGACGCCGCTCATCTGAAGATATTTTTTCAGCGACGCTTCGGCATCCACTTCGGTTTCTCGCGCGGTCAACAGTTCATACCGTTCGATATACGCCTTGATGTCGTCTTCGTCCTTTTTCATTTTCTTCGCCAGTTCCCGGCGGAGCGTATTGTACTCCTCCTTATCGTTTAAAAAATCGATCTGCCGCCGGGCGACATTCTCCCGTGCGGCGGAGATGAACGGCAGCTTGATGCCGATTTCCATAATGTAAGCATTGTAAAGATCGTACTCTTTTTTGTCGCTCCGTCGCGCCAGCTCGTCATTATACGAGCCCGCATCATACGAAAACTCCAGGAAACTCAGTACCCTTCTGTTCTGGGATTTTTCGAGAGTATACCGTTTTTCGGAAAATGCAAATTGGTTTTCCAGCTGTTTGAGATAGATATTGTTTTCATCCAGAACGAAGTTGATTCCCAGAACCTCCTTTTTTATCGCCGTGACCGAGATAAGTCCGGTCGTATCTATTCCTCCCGAGAGCGAATCGCCCACAACGGTCCACAGGTAACGGTCGGCGGTCGCCACTTCCTGCTCCTCTTCGATCTTCTCGCTTATCAGTTTGGCAAGCTCTTTTTCCGCTTTGATGAGGTCGGTAAGATCGAAATCGGTGCTGTTCTGCAGTTGTTCCATGACTCTGATGCGGTCTTCATAGACCGGTATCAGGTCAGTATACCCCATTGCGAGAGATTTACGTTCAAGCATATCGATGAAGTAAACGTAGCGATCCAGCAGCAGATCGTTGAGCGCATAGCCGTTCATCGTTTCTTCGTAGGATAATTGAGCGCGTTTGAGCGCATTGAGCGCTTTCGTCTCTCCCACACCCCGCGGTTCCAGCCGGAATGTGTACCGCTGCCCGCCGAAATCGAAGGCCCGGTTCCTTACACGCACTTCGGCGTCCTCGAAGAGCGGCATGGAAAAAGGAGCCTTGCGCAGGAGGGATGCGTGATTTCTCCGGTCGACTATTTGTGAGTCGTTTTGAGCGGCCTGCAGAAAACGGCCGAGGAGGCTCTTCTGTGCCCCTGTCGCAAGACCGGCGCAGACAAGGAGGGCTGTTGCCAGCCGATTGATTCGATTCATCGTGAAACCTTTACTGTCATGAATTGCGAGGGATTTTTCGATCCGTTGTCAAAAACAATGCATAATTCGCTGCGTTCACCGTTGAAGGCGATGCCTTCCGGCTTCGACTCCGGAAAACTACGCAGAAGCAGCAGCGCCTCCGTCTCGGGCGAATAGCTCCAGAACACGCCGACATCCCCGTCCACGCCGCTGCGGGAAGCGACGCCGGTCGACAAGCCGTAGAGACTGCCGTTGCAGAACAGCAGATCCGAAATGCCGCAGAACGTTCCCGTTGCACTGTCATAAACCGTTATTCTCCGCCAGAGGGAGACTTTTTCCGGTGAAAGCCGTTTCCGTTCGAAAAGTGAATCCGGATCGGCGACGGCCAGAATGACCGCGTCATTTCCCATTTTCGGATTTTTAAACCCCAGGAGCAGCGTGTCCCCCGTAAAAGCCATCCCCTCGATATCGACCGTTTTTTCCCGGGCCGCCCTTCCGACGAAATCCGACCATTCCGAAGCTCCGGTTTCATTTGCCGCGGCGAGCAGCAGGTCGGAGAGCATGACGCATTTATCAAGAGAAAACGACATGCCGCGCCGCCTGATCCGGACCAGCAGTTTCCGCGCGGGCGGCTGTTCGCCTTTCCGATTGAAACTCTGGGATGCCAGCACGTAAAGAAGACTCCGCGTATCGGCGGTAATCGCCTCCATGTCGTTGATTTTCCCCAATCCGTCGATTAAAAGCTTCATCCCAATATGTCCCTTGAGGTCCATGAGAAACAGCGCCGGTTCTTTCCTGTCGGTGTCGTCGCTGATCACCAGATACGACCTGCTCTCGGTCAGGTAGACGATGCCCGACGCTTCAACCGGGGAAACCGACAGGCCTTTCTTGACGGTAATATCCCTTTTTTCAGCACCAGGCAGGGGATTGTTTCCTCTTTGGCCGATATTCGCCGCCTCCGCTTTCGAAACCAGCCGATCCGCAATTACCGGAGAAACCCGAACTATTTTTTTTTTTCGATGACGGAGATCAGCACCTTCTCTCCGAGCAGGAAGCTGTTGTTCTCCGGGATCTTGAGAAGCACCTCGCGGCCCCAGACCGGTATATCCTGTCGTTTCCGGAGCCGTTCGGGATATTCGACGATCCGCGATCCCACCCCCACCACTTCCCCCTTGATGCCCTGTTTCGCGTCGGCAAACGATTGGACCTCGACCGTATCGCCCACCGTCACATGACTGTAAACGTTTTCATGGATGTATCCCTTTACATAGGACGGCGCTGCCGCATGAAGGGTCAGGATGGTATCGAACGGAGAGACCTTCTCTCCCTCCTTGAATTTGACCATTCCGATCATGCCGCTTATCGGCGCTGTTTTAATAAGTTGCCGCTGTTGCTCCTGCAGCAGTTCGAGTTCCCTGGTATAGCGACGGATCTGTGACTGCGTGGGGTCGTCGGTGTTCTTCAGCAGCTTTTGACGGTTGATATCGACATTAAGCGTGTACTCAGCCGCTTCAAGCTGCCGTTTGAGCCCGTTGATTTGTTCGAGAAGCGTGTTGGTGCCGTCCTCGATTTCCGCAATCATCTTCTTCTCCCGCCGGAGGCTACCCAGTTCATCGACGAGTTTTACATTTCTCGCATACTGCGCCTCGAGTTCACTGATTTCCGTCTTGATTTCATTGATTTTCTCTTTCTGCTCGGCCTGGTACTGTCGTCGGTCCGCATCGTTCATTCTGGTCTGATATTTCAACAGTTTCCGGTATTCTTCAAGCGTGTTCTCGATCTCGTTGATCCTGATGGCCAGTTCCGGTTGATCGAGGACGGCTATCGTATCGCCCGCCTTCACGGCCTGGCCCTGGACCACGCAGAGCTTTTTTATCTCAACGCCCTCCTCGGAATTCATGATCGTTTCCTTGGTATCCGCGATGCCGTAGAATTTGGTCGGTTCATTCCGGTACGAGAGCGTAATGCCCGTCAGTACCGCTCCGATCCCGATACAGACAACATAGTAACGTTTCATGTGCCTTTTCCGTTCGTTTCACGTTGCAGACCGAAACAGATGACGATACGCCATTGCCGCGGTCACAACTCCACCGTCGTCTCCTGCAGCAGCAGGCTGACGTCCTTGACATCCTCAACGCCCTTCATACGGACGAGGAATTCGTCTTTCAGTTTTTTCGGTTTCAATTTGATATGGTACGAGTATTCGAGACGGTTTCCCTGCGTGGTCTCGCGCAGGGTGATGAGCATGAACCTGCGGCAGAACTCCCGCATGGTCGTTTCGACCGCCGTGCGTCCGTGCGCCTCGGCGCCGATGTTGAACCGAAGCATGCCGTCGTACGCACGCGTTTGACCGAAAGGAGAGTAATAGAGCAGGATCGCCGCTCCGCAGAATCCGAGGGTGCCGACTACCGCGACGCCGAAACCGTAAACGCCGCAGCTTATTCCCACCGCCAGCGTAGCGAACATGAAAATGATGTCGCGCGGGTCTTTGAACACCGTCCTGAACCGTATGATCGCCAGGGCTCCCATCATCCCGAGCCCCCGTGCCAGGCTGTCGCCGATCGCCTGCATGACCGTCGAGGCGACGATCGAGCTGAGTATCATCGCCTGGGCGAAATTCCGCGAATACGACAATCCCCTGAAGGTGCGGTCGTAGGTAATGGCGATCACGGTCGAAAGCAGGAACGCGAGCAGGATGGTGTAGATAATCGAGATAAACGTCGCATGGGTGGTTGTCGTCTGTAAGGTAAGAAAATCAAGCATCTGCATGTACTGATGGTCTCCTTGCTGTGCTCCCGGCTTGGTGCGGAGGCTATTGAGTTATGAGAATCCGATCGGTTAATGATGTCCCGCCGTTCTTCATGACGATTGAGTACACTCCGGGAACGGCATTGCCGGTCTTCCACCGTATTCTACCCTTTCGCAGATGCGGCACGGTCATACGGTCGACCGCCCGTCCGTGGCAGTCGTAAAGGGCGAAATGCGTTGTTCCCGCACCCGCCGAGCCGGTAAAGCCTATCCATACCGACGATGCGGCGGCGTTCCACGCGCACTCCAGAAAATTCCCTGAGTGTCCTGCCGCAGCCGTGCGGTGCGACACGCCGGACCGGATCTGCTGCATCAGTTCGGGGTTGCGCTGAACGGGAAACGATTTGATTCCCAGAATGATCGTATTTGTCAATCCGCTGGGAATTTCCAGATTACTGTCGATATTCGTGGCGAATTGCTCATAGGTGTAGAATTTGCTGATTTCCGGTTCCACCTTGACGACCGAGTCGATGATCCCCTTCAGGCGGTCGGCCTCTGCGGCGATGCTTTCGGCGCTCGCCGGCCCGGCGATCATATCGGTGAGGCGCTCGAGGTAGACCGCCTTGAGCGAATCGTTCTCCAGGATCCGTTGGTTGAGCGGGCGGTCCTTCAGGTTTTCGATGACGACGGCACTGTTGGTGATCATGTTCCAGCCGTTAGAGTACTGGCCGAACGAGAGGTTGAGATCCCACGGGATAATGAAGAAACGACCGCTTTTAGGATCATCGTACATGTAGTAATTGCGGCCCGATCCCGTGTAGCTGTCGAAGTGGGAGAGAACGATCGTCCAGGCGAGGTGGTTAATGCAGTTGTCAAGGTCCAGGCATGTCTTCATGTCGCTCGCGAACTTTTCCGCCGTGGAGTTGTTGAGTTTGTAGAGCATGTTGACGAAATTTTCCCAGTTGTCGTCGCTCTCGTTCGTTTTCAACTCGTAGAGGGCTTCATAGGTGGATTGGTTCGGCCCTTTGTAGGTGAGGACCGCCCCGTCGTCACCCGCCTTGTAGAGATTGCCGTCGGGATTGTCGAAGTTGCGTTCCAGAAAATGTTCGTCCACCTGCTCGACCTGCGTATAAACGCCGATCATGACGGTGTCGACCGTAATCGTCGCATAGGCGGTGCGGGGAGCGGCCATATATTTGCGGGCAATGTCGTAACCTATCTTTTCGCGCATCAGACTCGGATCGAGCACGCAGTTGTGGAAATTAAGCCTTTCGCACCCGAAAAAGCTCTGACCCTGAATATATTCATCGAAATGGAATTTAAACGACTTCTTCGGCGTATTTTTAGCCATTTCGTAAGACGAATTGCCCTTGTACCGCACGCCGATCGAATCAAGCACCACCACATTTTCATCCCCGGCAATGCAATATGTTAATCTGGCGGGCATATACTCCTCATCCGCGACTTCCTTGTTGTACTCCAGAATACTGTCCCATTCGGAAACGTAAAACTCCAAAGTATAGGAATGCACGACACTGTCGTTAAAAATTAGATCTGAAGAATCGGCATCCTCTCCGAAGGAGCGGCTGATCCAAACAAACAGAATGCAAATCAATAATGAACCCCTCCTCATGAACTCCTCACTTTCCTGCAATCAATACTGTAATTGAGTGTGAAAGATGGTAATTTTAATCGATTAACTTAACCGCACTACAGGCATAAATTCGTTTATGGCGGATAAACCTCTATTTTTAACGTTTATTTATTCCTCCTTCGGTACGATGAACGTTCCTTTGGTTTTTGCTTGTCGCCTCACCTCATCACCCCGTCCCGCACTGCGGGAGCACCCCTCTTCCCCTCTCCGCTCTCCGGAGAGGGGAAGAGGGGCCGGGGGA
>JAFGNB010000102.1 GCA_016927235.1 Chitinispirillaceae bacterium | reverse complement strand
GCCTTGGTGGGCCGTTACCCCGCCAACAAGCATAATGGGACGCAAGCTCATCTCCAAGCGATTCGCATCTTTAATCACCGAAACATGCGTTTCAGTGACCATATTCGGTATTAGCCCCGCGTTGGCAGGGTTATCCCCATCTTAGAGGTAGATTACTTACGTGTTACTCACCCGTTCGCCACTTTCCGGAAGGGTTGCCCCTTCCTTCACGTTCGACTTGCATGTATTAAGCACGCCGCCAGCGTTTGTTCTGAGCCAGGATCAAACTCTCCGTAAGAGAGTTTCCTATACTTTTAAACTCAATGTAATCAGAGATCCCGATCACACACATTAAAGCTTTCAAAGAGCCCTTTTATATTCTTGAACAGGTTTATAATATACTAAAAAAGGGTAAATAGTGTCAAATCTATTTTTTTATTTAATCATCACTCTCCATAATTACTTATTCCCTGTTACCACAAAGAGAGATCACCCAATTCCTCCTCATATATGTTCATAATCTTTTTTTTCAGGTGTCCCGGAATCGTCACCGAATCGTGCACGCTGAAAAATTCACCGCACAGCACATCCCTGCGCTCCTCGGCTTCTTCCAGGAATAACTCATTGAATCGACTAATTAAATATCCTTTTGCACCGTTTTTGTAAGCGAGATAAAATGCAAGCAGCATTTCGTCTCTTCCCACCCCGGATAAATCATACGGAACACTGTTCCTATCAATATCTCCGAACAATGTATACAGATGCATCTTATCCTTTTTAAACATATTTTCCCTGAAACCTACCGCTTCAGGTTTGATACCGTTTGCCGCCAGAAAAAGATACATACGGGCACATTTGGAGCACTCATGACACCATCGTGATTTCCTTGCGCTGTTGGAAGCGGCGAAACAGGACATCTGATATTTTGCATAGTGAGGATATCTCCTGTGCAATATCCTGATAATTGCAATTTCATGTATCGGTTCAATAAGGGAAACCGCCCCTATTTTCTGACTGATCAATTTAAGCATTTTACTGATTTCAACCACCCATTCACCGGACTGGTCAAAGACCGGATTGGTAAGAAGCCCGTCCTTATTAAGATAGGTATTTGAGCAGCTTGCCTCATTACCGTAAACGATATATCGCGCCTTAAAAAAATGATTGAACGGCAATGTCAGAAGGGCATATTCAGTAAGCTGAGAACCGTAGGGGAGATCGGCTTCCTCGAGACCGAAGTGGATCGGTTGCCGTGTGACGCTCAAACCATCTTTTACTTTATAAACAGGCTTTTTAAATTCTTCGCTGAAGTTCTTTATCAGGATATCCTTATGTTTATTTTCATAGGAATGCTGTTTTTTACCGGTTTTTTCATCAATATAGCTGCAGTCGGGTTCTTCCACGTATACCAGTACAGGATTCAGTCCTATTTCTTCCGCAATAGCGTATCCGAGAAGGCTGTCCTTACCAAATGTAAACAGGTGCACCGATCGGTTATTGGTTTTCGGGCTATAATCGACTAATTTGAAATTGTACGATTTGAAATCGTAAATGGAATTAATGAATCGTTTCAACAACGAAAAGGTATCGAGATTATGTTCGTCCGCACATGCGGGAATATAGCTCAATATCGGTTTTAAAAAAAAGGAGACGAGTATGGGGGAACTCAGATCAAAAAATGTTTTTCGCTTATTGAGGATGACGGGAAGGGTATACGTCGATAAATAAACGAAATTTTCAACAACCATTTTCTTTATTTTCGAAGGAAACGTATTCCATATCAAAGGAGGATATTGAATCGCATAGCTGCTTGCATTAATCTTCACCCTGAAACCCTTTTTCGACAAACTGTACCGGATATTCAGAGTATCTTCACCGGTCATCAGCGATCTCCCGTTCGATTGAAGTGGTAAGCAACGTCTGTGGCGAGTATTAAAATAATAAAATGCATCCGGTTGCCAACTCACCATATTGCCGCCGTTATCTCCGGACCCCGAATTGGATCGTAAACCTTCGAATATATAAACAGGGTGATGCTTCGGCGGCCGCGGTCCACCATTGCCGCTCTCAACGCATAAGGTGTCGTCCCCAGGAATTGCTTTGCCAGATGCGGCCGGAGTTATCGCTGGACCTGCGCCTCCCCTCAGCACGTCATCTCGATCGTCAATCTACGCGACCTTACGGATAAAGGATTTCCGAGATCAACACATACGATTCCCGCACGACTCCCCCCCGATAGTGCCGCATACTCATCCTTCCGTGTGCGGGGTGGAAGCAGTGGTAATAGACATCCTCGCCGATCGTCTCCCGGTAAAGGTAGCATGAGTCAAGAAATACCAGCGGCGACGGGTCATTTGCTTCAAACCGGCCGAACCAGGCGGCATCGGTCGTCGATACGCATTCGATGGCCGAGGAAACGGTATCGCCGCCGGGGAGGTCGATTGTCCACGAGGTGAGATCATCCCCCGGATAGGCGTACCACAGCCGCGCCGTATCGAACAGGACGGTCCGCTCATGGACAAAGGTTCCGGCGATATAGAGCCCACGGCCGCCGATATCTCCCGTTCCACGATGACAGACGAGGTAGCCGCTGTCGAGTGATTCCCATTCGTAACGATAGAAATACTGCTCAGCGGAATCATAACCGTCGTAGCGGGTTATCGGAACGAGCTCCCCGCCCTCGGAACGACGGTACATCCCCGTAATGGCCAGCTTGAGATCGCGGTCGGGAAAGGACGCCCTGTTGCCGGCACTGTCGAACATCGTGTACCGGTAGGTCCAACGATTGTCAACCTGAAGGGGTAGGATGCCTGCGGTGGTGGGGATGGGGTGGTCGGAGGCCCCGCCTTCTTTGACATTCGACGGCATAGCACATCGCATTACTGATGCCGTAACACCTAATACCAGTATCTCCAGGACGATGCATCTCCGCGGTTTCATTCCTCACCACCTCTCACAACCAGATTTGCCGACACTGCCAGCGATACGTCGATTCCGCCGAGATTGTAGCTGAGTCTTCGATGATTATCGGACTGCTCCCTGCCGGACAGACTGCAGAAGATTCCGGGACTGAGCTGTTTCGGCGACCTCTGATAGCGATACCGCGCCAGCAGTGCGACCTCGAAACAGCGCGCGAACGTATAGGAATAGCCCCCCGCGATCCACGGCACCCACAACACCCCCCTGTCGCGGTAATCGGTGCTGCTTGTCATATCATAAAGCTCATCGGCGAACGTCGACTCCACCGAATGGTCGACGCGGCAGCAGTTCACCCCGACCTGCAGCATCAAACCGCGCACATGCCTTTGCATAAAGCGATACCCCGTCCCCGCTTCGACGATTCCGAGGAAAAACCGCTCCTGCGTCTCGAGATCGGCCCGGTACTCCCGTTCCATGTCGTCTACGCGGAACGAGCCGGGGTATTGCCTCGTCCGTTCGCGCCTGAGCCATGCATAACCGAATGATCCGATAAACTGTCCGCGCACCCTCACACGCAGCCCGATCCCGCCGAACGGGCCGTTCGCGTCAATAATGAATGCCGGCGCCATCCCGAACCCCCCGAAACCGGAAAAGGCATCCCTCAGATCCGCCGCGGTTGGCGCCAGATCGAACCGGCCGTACGACACGACGGCGGCGATGCCGAGACGGAAACGCTCGTACGTCTTCCCCTTATGCAGGGTCCGTTCCGGATCGATCTTCTCGAATTGTCGCATCTGTACCGGCACCAGCTCCTTCCCGCGTACCGTAACCGCTGTCTTCCACTTCCGGCCGTCGCCGGTGCCGACGACGATCTGGTAGGTGCCGGGATTGAGCGCAATGATCATCCGTGATCCCTGCTCCTTCGCACAATCAGCCACAATGTTGCTCGACGAATCGAACATCGTCACCTCGCCGGCCACACCTCCTTCGAGCAGGATCCCCCTGGTACCGACGGTCAGATCGGCCAACACCACATCCCCCTCTCCCTGAATGCGGAACTGATAGCTCGGGTGCTGAACGCCTCCCCAAGTGCGTGCCGTGCTCGAAACCGTCCGGTTGTACGTGTACTGATACGCCTCGGACAGCGTCACCTTTCCGTCGCCCGAAAGGTCGCCGCTTCCCCGGAGAGCATTGACAAAATGAAAGGTGAAGATCGAATTGCCGTAGAGGTCCGACTCCTGGGCGTTCTCGGTGGCCGAACTGGAGCTCAGGATGACCTCCCCCTTTATCTTCTCCATGTCCTTGAATAAAAAGGGGGCAGCGAGCTTGCCGCCCTTGAGCCGGGTGAAGCTGCCGCTCTGGCAGGCGTCGAAAATGCCGATGCGGATGGAGGCGGGGAAGGCGCTGAAACGGCGCTTCATTTCGGTGATGGGGAAACGCATCTCTCCCATTTTGAGGTTTTCGCGGTCGGCATGGCCCGTATAATAAAGCAGAAGCAGGTTCTCCTCGCCCTCGGGCAGCATGCGCCGCAGCCGGCCGAACGCCTCATCGACCTCGTATGGACCTTTACCGACAATACTGACGATGTGTTCCTTTTGAAATCCGCAATACCCGCTCAAGGTCGTCCCCATTGCCTTGAGGTCGTTATCCACGAACTTAAGGGCGGCCACATCGCTGCCGCCGTGCGGGTTTCCAACGAGAAGAGCGAATCGGGCCGCGGACGCTGCGCCTGCCAGCAATGATATGAAAAGCAACGTGCCGCGGCCGCTCATCGCTGATACTCCCGTTTTTTCAGGAGTATCGACCTGATCTTCGCGTCGTCGATTTTCAGCACTGTTGCACGAAGATCCGTCCGCTCCCTGAAGGCCCTCTCTATCTTGTCAACCACTCTGGCGACCCGAAGCGGACGCGCCGAGAAGACAGCGATATACAGTTCATTTCCGATATACTCATCAAGCAGGATGCTGTTGGGAAGCGGCAGGTCGCGCCCCGGCTCGAGCGGCATCGAACGGTCGCCCTCCGCCGGATAATACACCGAAATCCTCCCCATGTCGTCGACGCTTGCCAGGATGAAGTACCGCTCGCCGCCGCAGGAGTAAGTGAACTGAATCCGCTCGCCGGGCGAAAATACCGGCTCCCCGCGCACAACCGGCTCACCGCTGCCGTCCTGCACAAAAAGGTTCAATGCGACGCCGCCCTTGGTCCGGTATCCGTCGCCGGAGCGATCGACAAGAAGGGAACCGGCGCCGACCGCAAGGACAAGCCCGGCCGCCACGGCAAGGAGGGTGCGCACCGGTGTGAAACGGAGGAGACGCCGGTTCCTTGCAGGCACGGCATCGATGACGGGAAACGCCTCCAGAAAGGCTGCGCGCTCTTCTTCCGCCTCTTTGATAACGCCGGAACACGAGGCGCACCGCGTTACGTGCGACTCCACCTCCAGCCGCTTTTCAACCGAAAGATCCCCCGTGACGTAACTGAGTAACGTCAACTTGTCGTATTTTTCACACGCCATCCATGCCCAGCCTTTTCAATGCGACAGGCAGTGCTTCCCTGAACCGTTTTAAATTGCGGCGTATCGTCGCGGGTGACTGCCCCGTCAATTTTTGGATCTCGCGTTGGTCGAATTCCTCCACATAGGAGTAGTACACCGCCTCGCGGACAGCCCGGTTGAACCGTTTCATGACCTGTTCGATCAGATCTTTTTTTGTAAAGCCATCACCGTCGTTTCGTTGATCGACAAGCTCGTCGGGCTCCACCCCATAAACGAACTTCTTCCGGTCGCGCAGAAGGTTGAAGCAGTGGTTCTGAGCGGTCCTGAAAATCCAGGGAACCACCCTCTCCTTATCCTGAATGGTTTCGTACGCCCGCAACAGCTTCATAAAGACCACCTGCGTGGCATCGCGCGCCTCGTCCCTGCACCCCAGAAGACGTATGCACCGGCCGTAAATAATGAACCCGTATGTCCGGTAGAGTCTGTCGATTTCAGACTGGCTCATTGTATCCGTTTCTTTCACTGTTTACGACACGGCAGAATCTCCGCATCGCTCATAAAGTATAATTTATTTGAATCGGACACCGGAAAAGATTGATCTTTGCATAGAAGGGGTCGGTGCACTTTCATGGGAGGCTCGGAGTGGCAATTCAAAAATCCGGCGGGAAAAAGCTCAGCAGTTACGGCAGGCTGGGAGTACTGCTTGCAGCGATCGGCACGGTTCTGGCAATCGATACGATGGCCGATTTATCGTTTCTATATAAATTATGGCCGCTTCTCTGCGCCATTCTCGGCATCGGATTTATCGGCATCTATCTCCAGCGTTCACGCCGCGAATCAGCTTACATCGGTGTCGGTTCCTTCATCATCGGCTTCAGCGGTCTTGCGCTCTATTGCAACTTCACCTCATGGGGCATACTCGCTTCCCTCTGGCCCGCGTTTATCCTCCTTCTGGGGATCGCCATGATTTCCGGCTTTATTTTCGGCAACCGCCGTCCGGCCATCCTCCTTACGGGGCTTCTTTTTATCTCGCTGGGAGCCGTGTTTTTCATGGTATTCAGTTTCAACCGTCATCTCTGGTGGTCGATCTTCATTCTCGCCGGTTTCAGTTTCCTCATTTTTGACAGAGTGCGACGTTCCTGATGGACAAGAAAAGTGTCGCTTTCATCGAGCCGGCCGGAAGCCGGTCGAATGTGTTCGAAAATTACATGCGTTTTCCGCTGATGGGGCCCCTCTACCTCGGCACGATCCTCCATAACGCGGGACATCCGGTCCGTATCTACTGCGAAAATATCATCGGGAAAAAAATCGACCCGTTCGACATCAAAGCGGATGTTTACTGTATCAGCGCACTCACGGTCAGCGCAAACCGCGCCCGCCTCCTTGCCCGGGAAATCAGGCGTATTTATCCTGAAACGAAAATAATCGTCGGCGGGATTCATGCATCGCTCTCGCCCGAAACCTTCGAGGGCGTCGCCGACCACATCGTCTACGGCGAGGCGGAGGGAGTCATCGTCGACCTGATCGAAGGCCGCATCCCCGATAAAATGGTGCGGGGAACGGCAATGCACGACATCAACGATCTCCCGCTTGTTAATTACTCCCTGCTCGAAAACATTGAGGCCGTTACCACCATTCCGGTCATGACCTCGCGGGGGTGCCCGTTTGACTGCACCTTCTGCACCGTCACGAAAATCTTCGGCAAACAATTCCGCATGTTCACCGCCGACCGCATCATGAAGGAAATCCGCCATGCAATGCGGTTCTTCACCACCCGTTCCTTTTTTTTCTACGACGACAACTTCACCGCCAGCCGGAAACGCATCAGGGAATTCTGCACTCTCATCCTCGCATCCGACCTCAGTATCACCTGGACGACACAGGTCCGTTCCGACGTCGCAAATGATCCGGAGCTGTTGAAACTGATGGAGGCCGCAGGCTGCCGCATCTTTTTTATCGGTTTCGAGTCCATCAACAACGACACCCTCGCCGCAATGCACAAATCACAGACCAGAAGCGACATTGAAAAGGCGATCACGGCGATACGTCGGCAGGGAATCAGCATTCACGGCATGTTCATCTTCGGTGATGATCACGATACGACCGAATCAATGCAGGCGACGGTCGATTTCGCCATCCGGCACCATATCGATACAGTACAGTTCATGATCCTCACCCCCTTCCCGGGGACGCAGTATTACGAATCGATCGTTGCCCAAAACCGCCTGATCCATAAACGATGGGACTATTACAACGCCATGTTTCCCGTATTCCGTCCGGCAACCATGTCACCCTCAACCTTGCAGCGGGAGACCCTGCGGGCATACGAGCGGTTCTATTCGCTGCGTCGGTTGACTATCGATACCCTACGCCTCCTGATCGACATTTTCACCGACGCACTCACCTGGAACTTCGGCAATGTCTTCAATTACAGCTTCAACATCATCTTTATCAAGGCGGCCTCCCGCTTTCTCGTCGGCAGATACGCACGGACCTTCGATCCGTACCTTGCGTTCCTCCGGCGTATCGAGGAGATGAACGTCATCGACGAGGAATTGCTGGGGGAGGAGTGAAGAGTCGGGAGTAAGAAGAAGAAATTGCATCTTTTATCACCGCCCCCCTACCGCCTCGCCAGAAACAGTTTCCGGAACTCCTTTTTAATAAGATACGGAAGCGAACCCGACCGGCCCGTGCGAACGCCATAGTTTTAGCGGGGTTTTCGCAGGCCATCATAAAAAAGTATTGCGCTTTTCATTATTATTGGCTATATTGCCAAATAGCCACAATAACTGCCGACCCCTATCGAAGTAAAAATGGAAGGGATGATTGTATGGAAAAAGCGGAATTGATCCGGTTCAAAGCGCAGGCACAGGTCATGAAGGCGCTCTCCCACCCCACGCGGCTCTTCATCCTCCACGAACTCGCAAATGAGGAGAAATGCGTCTGCGAACTTACCGAAATGGTGGGGGCGGATACATCCACCATTTCCAAACATCTGTCAATCATGAAGAACGCGGGAATCGTCGATTTCGAAAAGCGCGGCACCAGCATCTACTACTCCCTTAAAATGAAATGCGTACTGAGTTTCTTCACCTGCGTGAACGAGGTCCTGAAAAAGAGAGTGGAATCGCAGATGGTGTTGGTATGAAAATATCCATTATTATCTCTGCTTCGTTGGATGATCTCGCCTCACCCCAACTCCCCCGGCCCCTCTTCCCCTCTCCGGGAACGGAGAGGGGAAGAGGGGTGCCCGGAGGGCGGGGTAATGGGGTGAGGTAGGGAGCAAAAAACTTCCGAATTAAAGATGAAATAATTACCGGCTTTTCGGCCAAACAGCAATAAAAGGATTCCGATGGACTGGGAAAAAGAGATCAAACCGCTTGCCCTGATGGTCGCCTCCTTTCTAGGCATGTTTTTCCTACCGGTGGGAGCGGAGCGGTTCGATAACGCCGTCTTTGAAGCGCTGCATCTGGTGAGATGGTATGCGCGGGAGCATGTTCTGCTCTGCCTGATACCTGCGTTTTTCATCGCCGGTGCGATCGGTGTCTTCATCAGCCAGGCCTCAGTCATGAAGTATCTCGGGGCGAAGGCGAACAAGATCCTCGCCTACGGTGTAGCCTCGGTTTCCGGAACAGTACTTGCCGTATGCTCCTGCACAGTACTGCCGCTGTTTGCGGGCATCTACCGGATGGGTGCAGGGATCGGTCCGGCATCGGCATTCCTTTACAGCGGGCCTGCTATCAACGTACTTGCCATCGTGCTTACCGCACGCATTCTCGGCCCGGAGATGGGAATTGCCCGGGCAGTGGGAGCGGTGCTCTTCAGTATTGTCATCGGCCTCACGATGCATATCATTTACCGTAAAGTGGAAGCGGCGGAATCCTCATCGCAGGCGACGATCCCCGAAACGCCCTCAACGCGGCCGCTCTGGAAAACAGCGGCCTATTTCTTCGTCATGATCGCCGTTCTCGTGTTTGCCAACTGGGGGAAGCCGATGCGGGACCATGGGCTCTGGCATACGCTATTCTCTCTTAAGTGGGCTGTCACCGCGATTTTTTCGGTCATTCTCGGCGTCATCCTTGTCGCCTGGTTCAACATGACATGGTGGAAGGTCCTGGCCGCGGCAGTTCCGCCGGCGGCGATCGCCTTTTTTGCGGGATACGTCATCCCCCGCGAATTTCTCCCCGTCGCCGCGTTCGCCGCCGGGTCGATCGGGCTGTCGGTAATTACCGGCATCGACAAAGGCGAGGCCGGCGACTGGTTCTCCTCGACCTGGACATTCGCGAAACAGATCCTGCCGCTGCTGCTCTTCGGCGTGCTCGTCGCGGGATTCCTTCTCGGCAGGGTTGGGCATGAAGGCATCATACCGTTGGAGTGGGTATCCGCCGCGGTAGGCGGAAATTCGCTTCGGGCGAATTTCTTCGCCTCGATCGCGGGAGCCTTCATGTATTTCGCGACATTGACGGAAGTACCGATACTGCAGGGTCTGATAGGGAGCGGTATGGGAAAAGGTCCGGCACTGGCACTACTGCTCGCCGGACCCGCGCTCTCGCTTCCCAGCATACTGGTACTGAACAATGTCATGGGGTGGAAAAAGACGGCGACGTTTACGGCACTGGTGGTGGTGATGGCGACGGTTTCGGGAATTATTTACGGTAATCTATTCTGAACATTGAAAGAGATACATCGGAAAGGAGTGTATATGAAAAAGATCCAGATTCTCGGTACCGGCTGCCCCAAATGTAAAAAACTTTTCGAAACCACACAGCAGGCGGTCAGGGAAGCGGCGATCGAGGCCGAAGTGACGAAGGTCGACGACATCAACGACATACTCGCGTTCGGCGTGATGATGACTCCGGCACTCGTGGTTGACGGGGAGGTCAAGGTAGTCGGGAGGGTGCCCAACAGTAAGGAAATCCGAGTAATGATAGGAGGAGCGTCATGATACCGGCTGGTCGTTTTTCATCCGATTTTATTTTAAAAAGCGTTACCGTCGTCGTGACGGCAGGGATATTCTTCTTTTGCCAGAGTGCCGATTCGAGAAAATCAACAGCCGGGGTGAAGCCAACACTGCGGAAGACGGCGGCTGCGGAAGCGTCTGCCGCGCCGCCCGCAGGCGAAAAATCCGCACCAGCCGTGGAGGCGCCTCAACAACGGCAGCAGAAACTCATCGTCTACTACTTCCACGGCAGCATGCGCTGCCCGACCTGCCACAAACTGGAAAACTACGCGAAATCGGAAATCGAGGCCAGTTTTTCCGATGCGATTAAAACCGGACAGCTGGAATGGAAAACCATTAATGTAGAAGAGGGCGGAAATGAACATTTCGTCGATAAGTACAAACTTTACACGAAATCGGTGATCGTTTCGACGGTCAAGGATGGCGGGGAGCTGTCATGGAAAAATCTTGACAAGATATGGCAGCTTGTTCACAATGAAGGCAAATACCGGAAGTATATCCGCGACGAGGTGCAGGCCTGCCTCGAAGGAAAATGCTTGTGACGTGGGGATGGCTGGAAATCGGTTCGGCGCTCTGGCTGGGGATTCTCACCTCGATAAGCCCCTGCCCCCTTGCCACCAACATCGCGGCAATCACATACGTGGGAAGACGGGTTGAAAAACCCCGGTTGGTGCTGTTCGCCGGGTTGCTCTATACACTCGGCCGCACGCTCGCGTATGTCGCGGCGGCGATCATCGTAACCCGGAGCATGCAGATGATCCCCGGCGTCTCGATGTTCCTGCAAAAATACATAAGCCTTGCCATCGGGCCGCTGCTAGTGGCGGTCGGGGTGCTGCTGCTCGGTATATTCAATGTCGTTTTCGGCGGCGGGATGGGGGGCAGCCTTCAGGGGAAGGTCGATAAGATGGGCATCTGGGGAGCCGGGCTGCTCGGCATCGTGTTCGCGCTTGCCTTCTGTCCGGTTTCGGCGGGGCTCTTTTTCGGGGCGCTTATCCCGCTTGCAGTAAAAAGCAATGCGGTGCTGATGTCAACGCTTTACGGAATCGGAACCGCGGTTCCGGTGATCGGATTTTCCCACCTGCTCGCCTTCGCTGCACATCTGATAGGCGCGACATTTAAAAAACTAACAGCCATCGAACTGTGGGTGAGAAGGGTGACGGCGGTGGCAATGATCCTTATCGGTTTTTATCTGATTGTCAGGCATAATTTCGGGGTAAATATATGAAATCGTGGAGCCCCCCGGGGGTGCATGACGTACTATCGCTTGCAAAGGAGGAATCGACATGCCCGGTACACTCAAAATCCTTTTCCTCTGCACCGGCAACTCATGCCGCAGCCAGATGGCCGAGGGGTGGACGCGGTACCTCAAGGAAGCGGTGATCGAACCTTACTCGGCCGGGATCGAAGTCCACGGACTGAATCCCAATGCCGTCAAGGTGATGGCCGAGGCGGGTGTCGACATTTCGCACCACCGCTCGAAGCATCTCGACGAAATCAAGCATATCCCGTTCGACTGGGTGATCACCGTATGCGATCATGCCAATGAAAGCTGTCCGGCATTTCCGGGGAGGGTCAATCGGTATCATATACGTTTCGACGATCCGCCGAAACTGGCGAAAGGGGCGAAATCGGAGGAAGAAGTTCTTGCGCACTATCGCCGGGTAAGGGATGAAATACGGCAGTTTGTCAACGATCTGCCTGATATATTGGAAAAGTGAATTAGATCCTTAAGGAAAGTCGTATGTATGCGCCGCGACGATCACCGTCAGGAAGGGGGAAAAGGGAAAGAAACGAAATAAGCGGTTCCGGCACCTTCCTCACCGACCCCCTCTCATTTTCCCGCGAACACCGCCTTCACCGTTTTCCCTAAGGTCTCGTTATCGGAAGCGGCGAGCAGTCTTGCCTGATAATTCCTATCCTGCAGCACCGCCACGGTCTTCGACAGTATTTCCACATGCAGATCATTTGCCGACGAAGGGGAAAGCATAAAAAATATGAAATGGACCGGTTTGCCGTCGGGGGCGTTCCAGTCGATGCCGCTGTGCGACAATCCGAACATGACGACCGGATCGGTTATGGCTGGCGTGCGGAGATGGGGGATGGCGATCCCTTTGCCTACGGCGGTCGAGAACTCCTCCTCCCTTTTGAGGAGTTCGGCGCTCATGGCTGCCGCATCGCCCTTTCTGACGAGCCTTGCGATCCCTGCGGCCATCATGCCGATCGCTTCCGACTTGTCGGCGGTACTCAACATCAGGGTACCGCCTTCGGCGGTCAGGTAATGCAGCACGGCGACGTCTTTTCTCCGGTTAAGCGCCCAGCGCATCCATGGTCCGGTGAGAATCGACGAAAAAACGGCGCTGCAGACCACGGCGATGAATACGTTCGGGAGAATCAGGCCGCTTTCTAACGCCAGAAGCGCCACCACGATTTCCATCATGCCGCCGGGCGTGTGCGCGATGGAGATGAGGGTTTTATTGACTCTCGGCACCTTCGCGAGCGATACGCCCGCCCACGCGCCGGCGTACCTCCCCGCGACGCCGATGAGGGTGACAAGCGCCACGAGCCTCAAATCGAAGTGGGCGGCGAAGTCGATTTTCAGGCCGATATTGACAAAAAATACCGGGACGAACAGCGAATGGACCATCTGGGAAATGACCGTCCTCGTCTCTTCCCTGAGATTTTTGGCCTCACCGACCACGATGCCGGCGATGAAAAAGCCGAAGAGCGCATGGATGCCGATTTTCTGGGTAAATGCGCCAAAAAGCAGCCCCAGGAGGCATGCAAAGGTAAAAGAGGTGCCCGGCTCGGGCAGGCCGAGCTTTTTAAAACGATTGATCGCCGCGCCCGAAGCCGTCCGGCCGGCGGTCAAAGCGAGCGCCGAAAAACCGATCGTCGAGGCCATGACCGTCAGGACCGCCACGCCGCTGAAGGATCCCTGCAGAAAGAGCCCGAGAATAATGGTAAAAAGCGCCCACCCCGCAATATCGTTTACCGTCAAAGCCGACATGGTTAAAAACCCCAGGTCGGTTTTCAGGATGTTAAGATCGTGCATGATTCTCGACGAAACGGGCATGGCGCTTATCGTCATCACCACCGCCATGAACAGTGAAAAAAGGATCCGTTTGGCGGGATCGGCAAGATAGGAACCGGGCAAAAAGAAAACGGGAACAAAGGCGACCGCCATGGGAACGATTATGTCGGTCAACGCAATAATCAGCGCATTGCCTCGTTGGCGCCATGCCGAGGAGAAATCGATTTCTAGCCCCGTATCGAGCAGTAAAAAGAGCACGCCGATCCAGGCGGCGGTTTCGAGCATTCCCTGCTGGACCGCATCAGCCGGAAACAGCCAACTGAAGGCGCCCGGAAACAGGCGTCCGAAAACCGTCGGGCCGAGAAGAATACCGATAAACAGCTCGGCGGTCAGGGCAGGCTGCTTCCACCTTTTAAAGAGTTCCCCCATGGTGCGCGCGAGGAGTATGATGATGAAAAGCTGCAGAAGGAAAAGAAAAATGTGCGATTCGTTCAGGTAGTGCACTGCCGTTGCCGATCGAAAAGTGTAAAGGGCATGGTTGCTGTTTCCATGTCGCGATCCTTCAGCGCCGCCGCTTCACCGGGCTGCATCCGGTGCGATAAAAATAGATTACGGATCTCTTCACGGCGCCGTCCTGTTCGATCGTCCGACCTGAAACGGGGAGAGTCATTGCGCCCCATCAATCACCTTCTCCCTACCCCCTATGCTCTCCCGCCTGTTTATCTGCTTCCTTCCCGCCGATATCTTTCGGCCGAAACCTTTTAAGCATGAGGGACCGGGCAACGACCGTCACCGAACTAAACGCCTTGGCAAGCCCCGCGAGTTCCGGTCTGAATACGATGTGCCGGAGCGGATGGAGAATACCGGCGGCAAGGGGGATGAGGGCGGCATTGTATGCAAAGGCCCAGACCAGATTTCCCCTGATCCGGGAGTAGACTTTCCGCCCCAGCTGCAGTGCGGCGGCCGGGAACTCTGCACCTCCCGCACTATACGGATAATGTTCGCAAGCATGGTCGCTTCGCCGACGCGCTGCGCCGTGAACCGCAACACGCCGCTGCGGTTTATGGTGCCTGCCGTCACCTTCGAACCGACCCGTTTGACTGCAGGGACCGGCTCCCCCGTAATCATGGACTCATCGACAGTGCCTGCAACACTTGCCCCGAAAGCAGTGCCGATACCAAGCGCATACATGACGTCCATAGTGAGGTTGCGTGCCCGAAGCGCAATGAAAGCAGCCCGGTAGATCGGGGCGGACACGGATTTATATTTAAAAGGCCTCCTACCGTTTTAAAAGAAACTCGGACACATCGAAATAAAAAATCCGGCGGTTCATTTCGCTGTCCACCTGGATTTCGATCACATCGACAATCTTATTTCTTTCACGGATAACGGTCTGCCCCACCAGCAGCCAGCCCTCCCCGCGCGTCCCGTATTTTTCCGAGATGTAGTTATACTCTGCGGCTGCTCCTTCACTCTTGCTTTTTGCCCCTGAAATGATGATTGCATTGTGAAACGATTCGCCGTTCCCCCCGGTGTAGGTTATCCCTGCAACGGAATCCCTCCCGGAACTTCTTATTGACAGGGATGAACCGCATCCGAACATGAAAATGCAGAGTATTGCCGAAACGCGAAACGTCATACAATCTCCCTCAACGATGCATTGAATTAACCAGCAACTCTTTATCAATTAAACGAGAGCAAACGATTCCCATTCATTTCTGTTTATCTGAAAAGAGTGTGTAATATACTATATCGCCTTCCTGAACAAGGAAATACCGCGCCCTCTTACGCCGGAATCAACGCTCATTAAACACACCCGGAGCCTTATACGCCAGCATCGTAAACGGCGTTTTACGATACGACCGTCGATCGGCGTTGCCCTACTCACCGCCTATCGCCTGTTCCCTGTACCCCTTCGGAATTGAATATATCCCTTCCGGAGCTGCTTTCTCGGCACTTTCCAACAGAAGCTCGGTGGATCTGATGGTGGTATTCATCGCCTGTGAAGCAGTGATCGTTTTGACCGGAATGCCTTTAATCTTTTTGATCTCTTCAGCTATATCGCCATAACCGGGCATAAGAGCCAGCAAACCGTTTTTAATCATATTGAATGCCGTGGGATTAATCTTTATCTGGTCGGTATTCCACGATTCGCTCTTTGTCGATACCATCGCCAGCTTTAAATCCATGAGATATTTCGTGCACTGCCATGCGCCTATTTTCTGCTGTTCGGAAGTCCTGGTCACGGTCATCGAACCCTTCAACGCACCCATCACTCCCTGCATCATCGCTTTCACGGCCGCGGCGGATCCCGAATCATCCATATTGTCATCGATCGCTTTACTGATCATTGATTGCATGCTGTCGAGTTTGATCGTTGAATAGGTCTTGTTGTTATGATCTATGACGGTTAACGTCCTCGCGGCAAAAGTATAAATAGATCGGTGCCCCTCTCCGTCTTCGTAACTGGCCTGTTTGCTTCCGACCCAGGCAGTCGCCTTAGTGGTGGCTTGAGGGACCGTATTTCCGGCTACCGTATAGGCATCGGTCGTCCTCCTGTATTTAAGGTACGTGTCCGCATGGACGTGAAACAAGACTACCGCGAAGAGGATTCCCGGGAGGTACGCCGCGGATCGAAACATAGTAATGCTCCCTTCTACGGGGGAAGAAATTAGTAGCATCGCTTCATGAGAGGTAAGAATATACTTTTTTATTGAGGGGTCTGGTCAACAACAATCTGCGTATCGGCAATGAGCAGATACCCCATATTTGCCGTATACCTGAACCGGTCTACATTTCTCCCGTTACCTTTTTTCAACGACGATCGCACTGTTGATTTTCCACAGTCCGTTTACGGCAACCGCCAATTTTTTATGAGAAAAACAGACCTGCGATGAAGCTCCTCCGTCAAGATTCAGTGCGGCATCGCATCCGATACCACCCTCTTCTCTCTTCCGCCGCAAAAACTCCGCAAATTCATACAGGCTCAGTCCTGATCCGCCCTTCCCGCTAACAATGGCCAGAACGACCTTCCCATCAGCCAAGCCGATTGCAGAACGGCTGAGCCGGCGGTAGCTATTGTCGTAAACACCCATTACACCACCCGGTTCAACGATGACCGGTCCGCATTGTAAGGCAAGGGTACAGCCGGCTGGATTGATACTCTCCTTTGCCCAGACGATCTGCGGCATGCCTTCTTTTATGCAGAATATGCCCGTTCCGCCATAATCGGTGAGAGGATTAAGGAGCCTTCCGTTGGTGACGATCAGTCCTGAGGGAGTGTGGACATAGTTCCTGCCGATCTCAAAAAAGCCGCCGTTTATTGCAAGTATGGCGCGGGGACTGGTCATGAATTCGTGTATATAATTACCGGCAGCGCTGCTTTGCATTTTCAAGGTTATAGCGAAATGGTTCAAATCCAGAAGCCACACCAGTGCCGAAAGGTCATGTTCGGGCAGACTGATATGTTTATAGTGCAATCCCTTTTCAACGGAAATAAAAGGTTGCACACCGGATTCATCCAAGAGATCTTTTAACGGCTGCTCTTTATTGACCGAATCTCGGTACGGCAGAACTCCATTACTTTCCTTTACCATCTGTTCCCAGAGAGCAGCACTGTCGTCAATACCTTTCTCCCTATAGAGTTGAGCCGTTACCGTATACGCGGACGTAAACCATGAATCCCGTTCGATTGCCGCATGCATCAGAGAAATCGCCCGGTCATACTGTCCGGCAGTTGCCTTTTGTCTGGCTTTCAGATAGAGTGCGTACGCGCTGCCGGATAGTGTCGGACGTTTTCGGGTTGTAGGGAATTTCAGACTAGTTTGATCAACATCCAGGACGTAGAAAACCGTCTCGCCGGTTACATCACGAATCGTTCGAAAGAATGAATCTGTTCCGCTTATGAAACCGGACGAAATGACACGGTCGTTGTTATCGATAAGTACGATTTTTACGGTAAGGAGAGAATCCTGTTGTACAACCTCACCTTGTACGTGAAAGGCGGGAGTCGCTTTTTCCGGCCGTATCAAAGGGGAGATCACCGTTATCCCGGATTGTGCCAGCAGCTCAATTACTTTACGCTCTGTCGTTAGTGCAATTCTGGTTGTTGTTTCCCCGCATCCCCGTTGCAGGAAGGTGTGTACGCGTACAACCGGTATGATATTATTGTCGTTACGGGATTGCTGTGAAACACAGGAGCAAACAGATATATATGAATAACCCGACACCAAAAGAAAAAGAACATTGCCGGAGATGCGAAAGTAAATAATGCATTTTTGATTAGTAATATTCATTATTTTGAAAATAGCGGAAAACACAAGCAGTGAACAAAATTGCATGGTTTACTTATTGCCTCCCTAATGCACTATTGACCGTGGGTCAACGAAAAAGGAGTTTCATACGTCTCGGTAGATAATAACACAGCTTTCATCGAATACCTCCACGAGGCAATATCCCGCATCATCGCTTCCGTCGTGGTTTTGAATATTCGGCAGAAGACGCACATTGCAGTAAAAGGGCACCCCTTTTCTCCCGCCCTGCCACCGGCTGTGAAAGTGGCCGGAAAAAAAGGCCAGTACCATGCGGCTGTCCAGGAGGCTGAATAATGCCTCCGTCTTTTTCACCGCAAAGCGCGGGGTATCGGGATGGAGCGGGAAATGGGAAAAGACGATCAGCGGTAATCGGGGAGAGAGTTTTTCCAACATCCGTCGGCAAAACTCCACCGTCCTCTCAGGAACCTCTACATGCGCTTCCGTTCCATTCGCCACATTCAGAAACAACAGACCCACTCCCTTGTGCAGTATCAGGTAATTGTCACGGTTGTTTCCAAATACCGCTTCATAATTAGCCATGCCGCCGGCACCGGGCCCGGTAATGTCATGATTACCCGCAATGGGGTAGAACGGCTTCTTCAATTTCTTCAACTGTTTTTTAAGCGACGCCATCTCGTTGATACTGCCGTTGCATGAAAGATCCCCCGCGCAGACGATGAAGTCCCATGGGGTGACCTCGCTTTGCAACTTTTCAATGACATACGCCATCGGGACATGGTCATCGTCGCAGCCGAAATGGATATCATTGCAGAAAACGAATCTGAATTTCATCGGGGAGGCTTTTCCTGATTGTAGTGAACGTGAACAGGATTGGAGGAGTCCCGTCGCGGCAACGGCCGCACCTCCACACAAAAATCCGCGCCTGGATATCATGAACGGAAAAATAGTTTTTTGCCGGAATATATTTTGATTTTATACCGGGCAGCCGAATCGGAGCACCTCGTCGATGAAAAAGAAATTATTCCCGTCCGACCTTTTCCTCTGGCTCGGGATTTTTCTCTATATCGGCGTCATCTACTCCACACTGTCGCTTGTTCCGCTGCTGCGCAAATCCCTTATTGAAAGATTCGGCCGGGGAGTTTTCGATGCGGTGTACATTCTCTTCGGCGTCATCGCGATTGTTACCGTCATCCGTGCGCTGGTTTCCCTGCGGGGCAGACTCCTCGTCTACCGCCTGCTCGCCATTGTCATTATCAGCGCAATGTATGCTTACTACCTGATAAGGCTCCCCTATGCCATCGAACGTGTCCATTTGCTTGAATATGGTCTTCTGGGAGTGCTCCTCTATATCGGATTTTATCGAAAAGTGCCGAACTGGCTTGCATTGCCGCTTGCCTTCGCGGCAGCGTTCTGCGCAGGGCTCGGCGACGAGGGAATCCAGGCCGCTCTTCCGTCGAGAGTTGGTGAGATCCGCGACTGCGTCACCGACCTGTTTTCCGGCATGCTCGGCATCGGCCTCTGCGTGTTCGCATTCGGTAAAACGCCCTCTCTTGTCGGCGTAAAGCGCGGGCAGGTCCGCTTTCTCCTGGCGTTTCTCTTCATGACGACCGCATGTACGGCGCTTTTTATCCGCCTTGTTCACGGCTTCGGGTATGTTCATGAGGCAAGCGACACCGGAAGGATCTTTTCATCACTCTCCCGGGAGAAATTCGATAAAATCAATTCCGGGGGCAGCGCCGTTCTCCCTCCTTCACAAAAATCAATCTATGACAATGAGGCGCTGCGGCACCTGCACCAGCGGGACTTCTATTTCACCAACGATTTCCTGATCAGCGGCGGCGGCTATTACCGCGATTACTGGAAATGCCTGGCCGAAAATAAGGTATTGGAAAGCTATTACCGGAAATATCTGAGCGAACACGCGGATGAAAAATCCGCTGGCCTGCTGAGGAAAATCGATAAAACCACGGCGAAAAAAATCAACGATATCCCCGTCGCATGGTCCGACAGCCTGAAAGAACGGATTGCACAACAGGCCGTAACATCGAATGCACTTTTTTCAAGCAGAGTGAAAAGTACGGTCATCACATCGTTTACCCTTAACGATTTGTTGTTCTATGCGGTGCTGATTATGCTGATTTTAGGATATATGTGGGTGAAGGCGGGGAGAGTGCCCCCATAAAAAGAAAAAATGAATCGCTTTAACGCACGGAATTTTATACTGTTTTGGCAACACCGTGGCAGAAGGTTCCGGGTTAAGGAGTGGAGAGAAGGGGGACAAAGACATGTCAGGTCCAGCCGGCATTTCAACGCCGACGACTGCGCCGCAGATTAACCGGATCATCGATTGCGAGGGATTATTCTTGCAGGGAAACGCTTCAGACCGGTGAGGTGAAACCCGTTTTCCCTTCCGAAGGAGCGGCGTTTTTCAAGCGCGCCTTCTTGATAAAAGGCAAAAGAGAGTCGCCAGCCCGATACCGGCGACCGCTGTCAGTCCTGTTTTCAGTCCCCCTCCGATTTCAAGTTCCAGGCGGCCGATGCCGAGAGCGGCGCAGACCGCAAGGCCGACACCGGTCAACGATTCCCCTGCAATTGCGCCGGAAGAAAAAAGCACCGCTCTCTGTTGGGTATCCTCCCTGCTGCCATGATGTGACTGTTTACCGATAATAGAGACAATGATGCCGCCAGCAAGTATAGGGATGGCAAGCAGAAACGGCAGGTACATGCCTACCGCAACCGGCATGAGATGAAGTCTGAAGTAACTCCCCCTTTTCCGCAAAACCGCATCAACGACCAGCAGAACGGCGCCAATACCGGCCCCGACGCCTACCAGGTCCCACCGAAGGCCGCCCTTGCCGAAAAATCCTTCAGCCAGCCCGGCAAAAAGGGCCGCCTGCGGTGCGGGAAGCTCCTTTCCTCCAATGCCGCCGGGTGTATGATTATGAAGCAACTGAAGTACCGGCGCCATGACTAGACAGGCGACTGCCACTCCGGCAATCTGCATAATCTGCTGTTTACGCGGCGATGCTCCGACCATACGTCCGGTTCTCAGATCATTACAAATATCGCCCGCAGTGCAGGCTGCACAGCAGACCACCGCCGCAACGCAGAGGACCGCGATCATGCCGGCACAACCGGTAAAACCGAACAGCGTCATCATAAGACCGGTAAAAAGAACCGTGGTAATGGTCATGCCGGAAACAGGGCTGTTTGAATTTCCTACAAGACCGACAACATAGCTTGCCACTGCCGTAAAGAAAAAGGCCATGAAAACCATAATACTGCCGGCGGTTAACGTTATCGTCGTGCTCCCCGTTGCCATGAAATAAACAGCAAAAACCAGCGAAACGGCAACCGCGGAAACGCCGGCGATCACCCCGGCCGGCAGATCATCGCCCGAATTCCCTTCCTGTCGGACCGTCCTTAAAAGCTCAACAGCAGCGCCTGCAATACCTCTCCTGACACGCCATAGGGAAGCCAGGCCGCCCAATGCCATGCATCCGACGCCGATATAGCGCACCTGCTCCGACCAGAGAAACCAGGCGCCGTCAAGGGCGGTCATCCCTTCGGCCTGATAGCTTAACAAAGGAATGCCAACCAGCCACCCGAGAACGCCGCCGATGCCGATAAGCAGCGACACCGGCAGTCCCACAATAACCCCAACAGCAACCAGTGCAGGAGATATATCGGCGCCAAGATACAGTATCCGCCCTCCCAGGCGTAGTGCTCCCTCTAAAGAGGAATTGATAAGCGGAATAAAACCAGAAAAGGCTTTGTATACAATACCCACAACGGTTCCCTGAATGATGGAAACCGCCCGACCTTTGCCGGCAGCATCACTCCCCGCCTTGAGCACTTCCGCACAGGCGACTGCTTCTGGAAATTTCAGCTCTTTTCCCGGATGTACCACAAAGACACGCCGCATGGGAATCATAAAGAGAATTCCCAGGAGCCCGCCAGCCAGGGCAATGAGCGTGGTGATCGTAAAATCGAACCCCTCCCACGCCCCGATAAGAACCATGGCCGGCATGGTGAAAATGATGCCCGCGGCAAGTGATTCTCCCGCCGACGCAGCGGTCTGCACCTGGTTCGCTTCGAGGATGGTACCGTTCCTGAAGAGTCCGCGGAGAATAACGGCGGCCAGGACGGCAGCCGGAATCGAAGCGGAAACCGTCATGCCGGCTTTAAGGCCGAGATACACATTGGCGGCACCCATAACCGCCGAGAGCAGCAGCCCGAGAACAACGGCCCTGACGGTCAGTTCATTCCTTATTTCCCTGCGCATCATTTGAGTGATATGATGAAACGATTACACCGCCGGCGGCTTCAGCAATCCCTTGACTTTTCTCTTATCGGTAATCGCTTCGTTCTCTTTTTTACCTGCCAGGGCGCCGCGCTTTTTTGTGTCCGCATCGATTGACGGCGTGTCGGCAGATAGTTCTCCCGGCAACCGGTTGCACATATACTCCTCGATCCCCTCCTTGTCGATATGCACATGCCGGTGTTCGTGCCGGTGAATGGTACGGTTATCGACATTATAGACGGTGCGGTTGTCGTATTGATTGATAACCACGGTGGCAGCCCGTTTTTCTTCCGGAGGTTCCGGCGGAACAACCCTGCGAAGCTTTTCGTCGATCGTCATCCATTCGCCCTGGTAAAACACATATCCCGCCTCGATTTTTTTCCAGCGCTGCCGCTCGATTTCATACTTTTTATCGATGGGCACCCAGCGGCCATCAACAAACACCTCACCCCGAACGACCCGGCGTTTCTCTTCGGCATTCATGGCGTGTGCTCCCGGCGGGTGGAGTCGGCAAGGCGCTGCTTGAAATCCTTTAGTGCGATATCATACGGATGCAGAAGTTCCCATTGCCTGGTCAACAGGTCAGCCTGGTGCACTTTTCCGAAATGCAGGTATACCTCGGCGAGACAGCGATATGCAACACCATTGCGTGGACAGACCTTTTGCGCCTGCTCATATCTTTGTATCGCTTCGCTAAGATTGCCGTTTTTCTCGCTGATCAAACCGTGAATGATCAGCTCGTTTGATTCCTGACGTATATACCGGCGATATCCATAGTAACCACCGAATCCGAGAGCGGTCAGTATCATAAGGAGAAGCACAAAACAGACAACCGAAAGGCCGACACCGCTTCCGCCTGACCGCAACGGCTTGAAGGTGGGATCATCGGGGTTGCCCTTCAGTTTGGCGATCCGTTCAAGATGCACCTGAGCATACTCTTTTTCGTCGGAGTGGGGAAAACGCGCGATGATTTCCTTATAGAGGACTTCCGCGTAGAGACTGTCACCCTTGTTGTAATCGAGGTCGTAGGCTTCTTTGTAAAGTTCTATAGCTGATGACACGGGTCGGCTCCTTCGTCTGAAGGTTAGGATTCACCAGTAAAAGAAAAATAGACTTTTCCTTCATGAGGTGCCAATTGCCGATAAAATATCCCATGATTTAAAACGGATCAAAATCGGTTTCCAAAAGCATTAGATGGAAGCATCGTACATCGCTGCCGCAGGGAGGTGATCTCGAAATTCGCACTGAAATTCCGGTTTTCGGCCAGTCTCCCGGACCGCAGCCCCCTCGAACCGATAAAATGCAGAATTTCCGAATAGGGAAACCGTTTTTCCGTTTTTTCTACACGCCCGCAGATATAATAAAATTGAATAAACAGATTTCCCGGCGGTGAGGCTGCAAACCCCGGATCTTTTTGCCGGAGCTCATTGAGGTATGAAGGAAATCGCTGCAATGCGGCGGTGTAAAAGGATTTTAATGGAGGCACGGTATGATCAACAAAGATAAAACCATCAATAAGGCGGTATCAAAGTATCATGCCATTTTTCCGGTCCGCGGAAAACATTCGATCGATGAGTGTTTCTTCTGTTTGCGGGGTGAGTACTTCTTCATATTCAGGACCAAGGATAAAAAAGTTCATACCTTGAAAGCCGAGAAGTGCCGGCCGGTTTCCGCTTCATCGAACATTAAACGGGAGACATGGGATTCGATTGTCAAAGCACTGAACAAGCCCATCATCGTCCGATCGCTCATCGTAAAGAAGCCGGTTGGAACCTGGCTGATCAATCTGTTGCCGTTTCCCGGCATATCCTGGTCGACAAATGTTTGTTCATCGTCACGAAATACCGGCACACACCGCTCCGAACGTCCAGCCATGGGGGGCGCGCCTGCACGCCCCCCTGCCCCCTGGGCGCCCGCGTTCAATGAGGCTTCACAATGCTCATATCCTCCCTCGCACCCGGTGTCGAACCGGCAGGGAAGGACGCCGAACCGGTTTTCCGCTCAGCACTATCAGCCTTCGGGCGATACGACTGCCCTTCACTATGAAATACTCGCAACCGGTTATTTACCTGCAAGATCCGCTGCCGACTGGATACCCCCGCTCGATGTGACCGCAGAATACTCATACGCTCCGCCGCCCCTCATGTCAAACCCTCCGGGAAGGGCAGAAAACCGGTTTTCCCGTCGGCAATACCAGCCGCTCCACCATACAACGCATTTTCAGTATGAGATACTCGCAACCGGTTATTTACCTGCAAGACCTTATCCCGACTGGTTGCCGACGCTCGACGGGGCTTGATAAAACCCCTGTCGTAACAGCGCCGCTTCAGAGGTTACTTCTCGATCCCCAGAAGCTCAATTTCAAAAATGAGCAACATATTGGGACGGATATCATGCGCCATACCGCGCCTTCCGTAGGCGAGATCGGGAGGAACGAAAAGTTTAAACTTGCTTCCGACTTTCATCAGCTTCAGCGCCTCCGTCCACCCCGCGATAACCTGGTGGGTCGTGAATATCGAAGGCTCGCCCCGCCGGATCGAACTGTCGAATACTTTTCCATTTAAAAGGGTCCCCTCATAATGGACCTTGACCTTTGAAGAATCGGGTGGAATGGGTCCGTCGCCCTCCTTAAGGACGATATACTGCAGGCCGCTTTCCGTGGTAACCACTCCCGGCTTCTTTCCGTTCTCCTCCAGGAAATCCTTTGCTTCCTTGAGGTTCTTGGCGGCTTCAGTCTCGGATTTCGCCATCTGCTTCTGCTGCATTTGCATACTGAAGGCCTCCATGATGACCCGTTCCGCCTCCGGGGGGAATCGCCGTTCACTGCCGGCGAGCCGGTCTCTGACGCCGGCGAACACGATATCGAGCACGATGTCGTCCTTGACTTCCCTGAGCGACCGGGCGATATCGATTCCAATCAAATAACTCACCGTATCCGTCGTGGTGACGAGATCGACCGAGCCTACTTTTTCACCAGCGGGCTTGCTGCATCCCGATAAGGCAATAAACGAAAAAAACGCAACAGCCCCTCCGTACAACATCCTATTCATAGCCGCTCCTTATGGAAAATGGTTGACGGTTCAGTTTCATACCTCGGTTTATTATTCATGCCGCAGTAGCGTAAAAATAGGTAGCGCACTTCCCGCCGGTATCAATTACCCGTTTTTTTATCATATCGTCGTGAATTCCACCCGTACTCGGCACCGAAACCGCGCGACCAGCCGAGAACGGGATGATTGACTAATGCCGCGGAAGCGCAGGCGCCGCCCCAGAAGACCGCAACGCCGACGGCGATGAAGAGGGGATTATTGGCGATGGCGCCGTGCAGCGCAACATGCCGTGACAGCCGGAGTTCCTGACCGATGGCGATGCTTACGGGATGTTCGAACGCCGGGGTTATATCGATACGAACCCCCTGCGCGCCGAAAGCATGCGCCATGGTATGCACTCCGCATCCGATACGCAGTGACTGATCCGCCCCTTCCGACCGAGTCGGTTTGACGGTCAGACGGCCGATTGAAACAACGCATGAAATAATCCGTATCGGGACAAACAGGGTAAAACCGGCCTCCCCCAGGGTTTTTCCCGCTCCATCCGATGAAGAAAAAAGAAGCCGAGTGCCGGAAAGTTCGGTGCCGATCCGGATACCCCGTACGGTTCTCAATGCGCAGGAGAGATGCCCGGAGAACTCCCGGTAGGCGCCGAGCGCATCGAAATGTGCAATACCTGCCTTGACGCCAATTCGCCGTACGACAAGCCATCCGCCGCCCACAACCGTGGCGAGATGCCGGTCGCCAAAATTGTCCATGTCTTCGTAATAGGTGGTCACCGAGGCGGCGACTCCGGCAGTAAGCGAATCGCCCATATATGCCGCGGAGAGCAGGGGCAGGCGGCCGCCGGGTCCATTCTCATCGATGATTGTCCCGAGGTTCCCCATAGCGTACCCCTGCGGAAAAGGTTCATGCAGTATTGCGCCCGCGTCGGCAGCGGCGAGAAGGAGAAGGACTGCAAGGCCGCGGATTATTTTCGCCACAGAACGCCCTTCTTTCTGATACGCCGCAGCTTACCGCCCTGCCTGATTTCAGCAATCACGAAAAAGGGGCCGGGCGGCGCACTGCCGCCGTCGCCGCGGCCGTCCCAATAATAGACCTCCTGCGGCATGCCGGAAAAACGTTTGACAACCCTGCCGTCAAATCCGTAGATGTCGATGGTCGCTGTCGCGGCGGCGGGGAGGGCGAGCCGTATGGCGAGCTTGTCATC
>JAFGNB010000101.1 GCA_016927235.1 Chitinispirillaceae bacterium | reverse complement strand
TCCTGATAATCCTTCCATCCCGCCCATCCTGATTCAGACATTTTCTACCAGTTCGCCGCGGAATGCTTTGGAAAGGATGGATTGAGAAATCCGCTCGTTCCATAAACTTGCTTTTGTTAATCGCGATTCGGCCCGTTTTGCAAGTAAGGATAGTAGGTTTACGCGTGAAACAATCTCCAATTGCTCATCCATTGGAGGAAGTGCAACCAAGACAGTTTTCAGGTTCGATAGGCTCAGGAATGGTCTTGCTGTATCGGTAGTTTTGCTTTCCAATTGTGCCATTGCTATTCTGTTTCGAAGGGTAATCAATAAAAATTCCGGCATAATCAAACGAGAGTCCGGTGTGATCTTATTACAATTTTGCGACATTATTCCGCCTTCAAAATCTTTTGGAACCATTGCAGCTTGTCCAGACGAGCCAACTGCCACAACGATTATGTCGAAAGGCTTAACTCTGCTTCTCGCCAATTCACCCGCCTTCGAATTGGATACGTAAACGAATTCCTGGGAAACAAAAACGCCATCTTGAATGTTCTTGCCCCGCACAACCGGGACGCCTTTAGGGATATAGTCTTTTGTTCCCAATGCTGAACCAAATGGTCCGCTACTTAGTGAATGTTGGGTTGATGCCGCAATATCAGAAATGCATACCCAACACCAATTATCAGGAAGTTCGTAGGTGCAGGCACTATTTGCTCTGACTATCGGAATGAGGTTCTCCGGCTTCCTTGGTTTACGCATGCCTTTCTGCTCTGCACTGGCACACTCTAATTGGTATTCTTTCACTCTTGAATTGCCAATTTCCTGCAGTGCAAACCTCGCATCTGCCGATTTCGAGTTCTCCTCCCTCCAATCCTCCGTCAACTTCCCCGAACAGGCATCCGCAAGCACCGATTGCCGGAACCGCTTGAGAATCTCCGGGATTCGTTCAAGACGGGATTTGCACTTGTTTACTTTGGCAAGCAGGATGTCGAGTTTGTCGGCGATTCGGCGCTGTTCTTCGAGGGGCGGAAGGGGGATTTCAAGATTCCAGAATATTTCGGGATTAACATGAGGTATACCTGTGCCTTTAGGATTGGCGTTTATCTCATTAAATTTGGAATGGATGAAATGGGCTAAGAAATTGGTTTCCACTTTCTTTGGAGTTACAACCATCAGGGTAGAGCCGGCAGCACCTTCTTGGTTCATTCCCGTCAGTCCAAAGCGGGCACCATCCCAAACGATAAGAACATCGTTCTTTGAAACAAGCCTTGAAGACCGGACTTCTGCATATTGGCATATATCGCCCTTCTCAAATGCAGCAATGTCTATGTATGGTACGAATCCATCTGCCGGGCTGTCGCGCAATATTTGCGGTTTCTTACCCTTCCCATACGTTACGACGCTACTCAAGGCAGCATTTTCCCAATTGCCATTCATCTATCGCTTTGCCTTCTTACCCGACTTCCGCTTCGCCGTCTTCTTCTCCATCCCGCCCTAATCGCATCCCGTTCCATGAGTACCTTTGCCAATTGGTCCACGGTCGGATGTTCCCATTTGATTTTCTTCAAGAATCGGTTCACCTTCTTGCTGTCGAATGCTTCCGGGTCAAACGCCCCGCCGACCCATTTCAGCATGAATTCGTATTCTTCATGCTCCGGGTCGCTTATGGTGTCGAGGAAATCGGCATACCCTCCCGTTCCCCCGCAATCTTCAGGCGGGCAGGCCCGTTTCCCTTCGATGCATTCGGCAAATCCCGCAAGGGTGCCGTTGTCGGGCAGGATGTCTTCGACGGTTATCCGGTGTTCCCACGAATCGCCGAAATCGTATTCGTATTTGAACTGGAAACCCTTGCGCGGAGCGACTTCAGAGAGATTGACAATTGCAACATCCTCTACAAGCTTCTGTCCCTCGAAGGCATCCTCATTCAGATTGAATTCCGGGTCTGAATACTCGCTGTCGCCAATGTTGAATTTGTGAAGATGGCTGTTTGTCCACCCGACGGCAACCTGCAATATGGCATGCAGAAAATCCAGCCCGACAGTGCCCCGTACCAGAAGCACCCGGTAAATGACCGGTTCGATTTCTTCAAGCTCCACCCGCAAGCGGTAGATACTGCCGGTGCCGTTTTGTTTCGTATTCGGTTGCACTGTCCCGGGAAACGGAATAATGTTCGTTTTCTTCATCCTGTTTTTCCCTTTCTTTCATCCTGTCCATCCTTCAATCCTGCCCATCCTGATTCTGACTCTTTCATCCGCTCCTTCTTTCCTATTGCTTTCCACCCTGGAGCAGCGGGCAGGAAGCTCTCGCTTGTTACGACTTTTCTACCGGTTTTATCTTCGAGGTCTTTACGTGCCCGGCGAGCGATTCCACCGCCATTTTTACCGGCGTCGGCGTTTTCCTTCATGCCGATTGCTTCAACACTTTCGGCGAATTGACGGGTGGAAAGCTCCGCAAGCGCAGTGAAAATCAATTCAGCCTCGCTCATGTGGTCACGCAGATTCTGGGTTTTCAGACCCTTTATCTGTTTATGCTTTTGCACCGATACCCCGGACCACTCCTTGTGAATGATATTCGTGAGTATGGCGTATTCTGATTCGTCCTTGATATCGTGGTTCTTCCAGTAGTCGGTCAGTTTATTCCGGGTCTCCTGACCCATCATGCGTTGTTGAATCCATTTTTCGCTTCGGCCATGTTGCTGCCAGTATTCCCGCGCGCGGTTTACCGAACGGGCCGGGTCGGTCATGTCCTGCAGGCGTTCGTATCCAACCCTGGCAAGCCACAGTTTGACCGGTTCCGCTTTCGGACTTGGAACCGATTGGATGAGGCGTAGAAGCGTTTCGGGGTCTGCAACATCGGTAAGGTATTTCTTCCCGTCCGCCGCTTCCAATTTCAGTCGGTGACAATTTGTCACCGACTGACTTCCCTCGGCTCTAAGACGCTGTTTTAGCTTGTTCCAGTATTTTCTCGCAGTTTGATAATCAGGTTGCTGGAGAAGCACTTGCAAAATATCCGTGATGGAGAAATACCATTTCTCCTGTTTTTCATCGTAGAGTCTTCGTATCTTGAAGTTATCAAAGAGGGCTATTTCCATACTCATCTTTTCCCCTGATTTGATTCTGTTCATACTTCAATCCTGCTAATCCTGATTCAGGCATTTACGCCTTGCCTATTTCTTCGAGAATATCTTTCAGTTCATCCACTGCCGCTTCGAGTTCCTCGACCGCGTCTTCAATGAGTTCCTGCGGTTCCGGCAGGTCGTCGGCATCTTCGATGGTGTCGTCTTTCAACCATGTAATATCAAGATTGAAATTGCGTTTCTTGATTTCGTCGATGTTGAACTTGCGGAACCGTCCTTCGTCACCGAGGTCTTTGCGCTTTGCCGTGCCGTCGGGCTTGTCGCCATAGCATTTCTCGAATTCGGTGAAATGCTCCTTTGACAAGGGACGATCTTTCTTGGTCACGCCGGGGACGTTCGTGCGGGCATCGAATATCCAGACATTTTCGGTCGGCATTCCCTTCCGGAAAAATACCACGTTAGCTTTCACGCCCTGACTGTAAGGGGTGAAGGTTCCACGGGGCAGGCGCAAAATTGCATGTACATTGCAGTCCTGCATGAGCAGTTCGAATACTTCGTTCGCCTTGGACTCGAACAGGCAGTTGTCGGGCAGGACAATTGCCGCCCGTCCGCCCTTTTTCAGGATGGTGAGGATATGCTGCACGAAGTTCAGTTGCTTGTTGCTGGTCTCGATAGTGAAATCTTCGCGGGTCGGCGCTTGGTTTGCGCCCTTGGTGCCGAAGGGCGGATTGGTGAGAACGCAATCGTATCGTTCGCCTTTCTCCGGTTCGTAGATGGCATCGCCAAGGTAGATATGCGGCTCAAGCCCGTGCAGAACAAGGTTCATGAGCGCAAGTCGCCGGGGCCGGGGCACAAGGTCTTGTCCGTAGAACGTCCTGGTCTTGATTCGCGTGATGTCCGCCCGGTCGAGCGCTCCCTTTGTTTGCTCCATGAGCCATTCGTAGGCAACCATGAGAAACCCGCCCGTGCCGCATGCCGGGTCGCAGATGGTGAATTCCTTGTGCGCTCGCGGGTCGGGTTTCATTACCCGCACAATTGACTGGATGAGAACGCGGGGCGTAAAGTACTGCCCGGCGCCCTTCTTACCCTCGCTGGCTGCCTTTTCCAGTAGTCCCTCGAATGCGGCACCTTTTACGTCCACATCCATCGAAGTCCAGTCTTCCTCATCTATCATCGTGATGACCCGTTTCAGGTTCACCGCATTGTTGAACCGGGGCATTGCCTGAGCGAAGATGTCGCCCAAGAGACCGGGTTGTTTTCCAAGAGCACGAAGGACAAGCGAGAAATGGTCTATCAGGGCAATACCGGATTTCTCGGAAAGATGCGGCCAGGAACAGTCGATACGGGTTTTCTTTCCGGCTTCATCGGTCGTGTCGATTGCGGTAAGGTCTATGTTCCGTTCGTTCGCCATCTTGAGGAACAGCAGATAGGTGAGCTGTTCGATATAGTCGCCGTAATCTATGCCGTCGTGCCGGAGGGTATGACAGAATCCCCAGAGCTTGTTTACAATGTCGGACATCTATGCGCCTTTCTTATGCTGCGATTGCGTAGTTCAGGTCTTCGATCAGCGATTGCAGTTCCGGCCCGAATACCTTTGCTGCCTTGCCCCTGCCGCCCCGGTTCGAGAAGACGGGCATCATGTCGAAATCGTCGAGATCGATTGTCAAGTTCTGTATCAGGTGCTCGCGGATATATCCAAGCCAGACCTGTTGTTCGGCGGTGAAGCTCCTGCCATGCGTTACCTTGTCCAGAGCGCGAGCTACCCGCTCTTCCACATTGAAGACCGGTTCCTCTTGACGGGCCGCATGCTTTATCATAGAGATAATGTCGGCAAGCGGTTTCTGGTAGGCGATACCGTGCGCCTTCTGCAAATCAGCAAGGCGGAAGCGGTTCCTGGTCAGTTCGGCCCGCAATTCTTCAAGCGCTTCGGGGCGCCATTTTCGCGGGCTTGCCATGAGGATTTTCAGGGCAGCTATCTGGTCTTGGTTCTTCTTCACCCATTCGGTGAACGCGTCGAGATAGTCGTAGACGGGAAAGGAATCCTCACCGACCCGGAAGAGTTTTTCCGAAGAGACTTCATCCTGCACACTATACCCGACCACGAATTCCGGCTTTGCCCTCGGGTAGTTGAGCACGAGGTCTTGAAACTTCTCGTCACGCAGAATTTTCATGGTCGCGAGAAAGTCCCTTTCAAGTTTCTTCGGCAATTCGGTTGCGAATTTCGCCACATCGCCATCGTGAATCCATGCGGCAAACTGCTCCCGCGCCTCTCCGCTCATGGTGCGGGCTACCCGATGCAGGCGGCGGACAAGAACCTTTGTGTAAAAAGGCCGGTCGATATTGTTGTAGATGTTCTCGATGACCTTTTTGAGCGGTACCGGCTCTTTCTGCGCTTGCATCACATCGAAGTCGGTGGCGTTTCTGAAGTAGTCAAGCAAGGTGCCGTCGAAACAGTCGAAGATGACGAACTTCTCTTTGTTGATTTCGGTGCATCGACGGGTACCCCGTCCGAGCATCTGCACCCAGAGAATACGGCTCTTGACAGGGCGTAGAAAGACGATACATTCAAGGGCCGGAATGTCCACCCCGGTTGAAAGCATGTCCACCGTGACCACTATTTTCGGGTTCGGCCGGTTGCGGAACATGCGGATTTTCTGCAATGGCCGGTCTACATTGGGCTTGCCGGTTATCTTCTGGACGAAATCATCCCCCTGCCCGAATTCTTCTCGGCACATCTTGACCAGTTCGTCGGCATGGGAGATATGGTCGAGGTCGTTATCGGCAAAGATGAGAATCTTGGGGAACCGCCCGTATTCCGCTTCATGCTGCCGGGCATATCCTGCGATTTCCTTCACGATTTTGCGATTACAGTCGGGCACGGTTATCTTGCGCTCGACTTCCGAGGCATCGAATTCCCGCTCGTCTTCCAGTTTGTCCAATTGTTCGGCCCCGGTGCCGGTATCGCGAAGGCCGACCAGTTCGCCCTCTTTGAGGAATGCGCCCTGCATGCGAACGCCGGAACGGATTTTCACGACATCGTAATCGACAAGGTGCCCTTCGGCAATGGCTTCTTTCATTGTGTACCGGGACACGATTTCGTGGAATATCGCCATCGTGTGCGCTGCCGGGGTCGCGGTCAGCCCGATACGAATGCAATCAAAGTGCTCTATCACCTTGCGCCATATTGCCGCTTCACCGGCGGAATAGCCCCGGTGACACTCGTCGGCAATGATGATGTCGAATGCGTGAATGGGAATGTCGAGCTTCCCGGCATCGTCTTCGGTTTCGTTGTCGCCGTCGGATTGCGGCAAGGCAAACTGGTTGCCCAGGAGGTTTATGGTCATGCGCTGGATAGTTGACACATACACAAAAGTCTGTCGCGCGTTCGGCTTGGTCAGGTATTCTTCGGGCAGAACTTTTGGGTTGAACGGTTGCCCGGAGTCTTCGTCTTCAAGGTCTTCCCTCTTGAATCGCTGGCTGTAGACCTCGTATTCCTGGTCGAACTTGTTGCCCGAAGGTGTCGTGAAAGATGAGAACTCACGTACCGCTTGGGCGGCAAGGGCGCGACGGTCAACCAGAAACAGGATGCGCTTGAACTTTTTCGATTCGAGTAGCCGATAGATGAGTGATACGGTCGTGAACGTCTTGCCCGTGCCGGTCGCCATTGCCAGAAGCATCGACCGCTTGCCTTTGACTATGGCTTTCTCCGCATTGGTGATAGCTGTTTGCTGGTATGGCCGGAGCCGTTCAATCGCGCAGGGGTTTTCCTCGAACCACGAGTAGTCGCTCTCCCTGCCAGCCATTTCGAGCAGGGCTTCCGGGGTATGAAAATCGCTTATCTGGCGGGAGTAGCTCTGGTCCGGCCGAACGTCGATGAAATAAACAATCTCACCGTTTGTGGAGTAGAGGAAGGGCACCCGGAACCCGTGCCAATTACCGGGGCTGTCGCTGGATCCGCGGGAATACCTCTTGGCTTGTTCGAGAACATTCTGTGCGCCGATGGAAACCTTTTTCGCTTCGATAATTCCGAGGAACTGCCCCTGCACGAACAGGGCATAATCGGCGGGGCCGTTTTCCGTGGGGTATTCGGCAACCGCATGGGCCGCGAGGGAAGCAGTATCAAGACCCTCTTTATACTTGATGATAGTCCACGGTTGCGGCAGGGCTGCGAGACGCTTATCTATACGCTCTTTGCGTGTCTTCCACTCCGGTTCATTGGTTTGTTCCATAGAGATATTTCCAAACGGTCGAGAACATTGAAACAAAATACTTTTTCGCTGCCGGGGCCGAAAAGAACAAACCGTTTTCACCCGGCCTCATTATGTTAAACGCTTAATATAGACGACTTATTACCATTTTTTTTCTTTCCGCGAACCCGGAAAAATTCAACACTTACGGATAGAAAAAATCCTAGAGCCTGAAAAATTCAACGGTCACTGATGGAAAAATTCCAGGCCCCTGCAACATTCAACACTCACGGCCGGAAAAAATCCGGAACCCTGCAACCTTCAATGGTCACCTAGAGAAAAAATCCATGAATCGGTAAAATTCAACACTCACGGGGAGAAAAATTCCGGGAATCCTGTTAAAAGCAGCACGCCGTCCATTTTATCGAGCCGTTCTATGGAAAAGCAGATCCGTCACGCCACACTCCGGAAATAATAAGTATATTATTTTTCTATAGGACAAGGCAGTGTAACATGACTGGTTTTAAAAAAGGGTAGGCGGTTACTTGTCGTTACCTCTGTTTGCAGCAGTTTTGATTATAGGTGCTTCAATTCAGACTTTTACCAATGCCCAAAATTATACGCTCTCCGCAGAACCCACAGGATTTGTGACGATAGAGGGAGCTCCCACCGGAGGAGGCAGTGCACCCCGTCAGATCATAAGGACATTCAGCGAACTCAAGAAGGCCCTGGCGGATAACACTCCACGAGTGATTGTCATATCAGGGACGATCAGAACAACTGATGGTGATGGCTATGGTTTACCGGTAGGCAGTAATAAAACAATCATGGGTATCAACAAGAGTGCGACTATCTATGGCGGTTTCGCGATCAGGAATGCTCACGATGTCATCATACGTAATTTAAACTTCAATGGTGTTTATCCCAATCCCGGTCCCGGTGATTGCATCGCAGTACAAAATTCACATCATGTATGGCTCGATCACTTGTGCATCTGGGATGCTGATGATGGTAATCTGGATATCACTAATGAATCGAGCTTCTGTACGGTATCGTGGTGTAAATTTTACTATACCAACTCAGAAAACGGTCACCGGCTTTGTTGTCTGATCGGCTCAGGTGGAGGTGATCATCCTGAAGACTGGGGCAATCTCAAGGTTACGTACCATCACAACTGGTTCGATAGGTTGGTCACTTCACGTATGCCGCGTTTAGTGTATGGCCAGGCCCATGTTTACAATAACTATTATACGTCCGAAGGAAATGATTACTGTATTGGAGTCGGTTCGTACGGCTCAATACTTATTGAGAATAACTACTTTAAAAAGGTAAATAATCCTCATCAATTTATGTATGATGTGTATTGCTACATGGTAGCCAGAAATAATGTTTACATCGACTGCGAGGGAAGTGATGTTAATAAAAAATCCGGATCACGCCATTCCGGTTGGGAGAACGAGGCAACCGGTGAGAAACATCCGTTGTTTGAGGTTCAACCGTTTGATAAACCGCCCTATGAATACACAATGGACGGTGCGAATGACGTTCCTGATCTTGTAAGTAAATACGCTGGGCCGCAATTTGATATTACTTCCATCAACAACAGCCACTCATCTTCTGCTTCACAACAAATGAAGACATCCGCATCGTTTTGCACGAAGAACAGAGTGTTCCAAATGAAAATGCCTTCATCACAAATGGTGAATGCCACTATTTTTACGCTGAATGGAAAGCACGTCTATTCAAAAATGTTCAAATCGGAGGCAGGGGGGGAGAGTATTGTGCACATTTCCCTGGGAGAGCTTGGGAATGGTCTTTATCTTTTCAGAGCTACCTGCAACAGCTCTGTACAAACAGAATATGTAAATGTGTTTTAAGTCAGCTCAAAAATTAGAAATATCAGTTTTGGTTGTAATACAACAAAACACCGGTGAGGTTCTATGAAGCAACCACATCTCAGTATGAGTCGCAGATATTTTATAGGTGCGACCGCAGCTCTTTCTGCAGGTCTGATGACATTTCCTAAAAAAATATTTTCAAACGCTGTTGCCGCTTCGGATACACAGCGGTATCGCATTGGTATCTGTGATGTTTACATTTTAAAACGCACTAGTCTTGGCGGTGTTCAACGCGCTAAGGATATTGGTGTGCAGGGACTGGAGCCGGACATCGGTTCACTGAGTGATAGCGATACCTTTAATCATGACCCGGATAAGACGCTGCTTGATCCCCGACAACGACAGGCGTATCTGGACGAGGCCAAAAAGGTTGGTATCGAGTTCACGTCACTGGGAATGAGCGCGTTTCTTGGACAGGATTTTGGTTCACGGCCGACCGTTTTGACACATATGATTCCAGACGCTATCGAAACCATGAAGGCAATGGGCATGAAAATAGCCTATCTTCCACTCAGAGCGAAATGTCTGGTGGAATTTCCTGAAACCAGACCGCAAGTCGTTGAACGCCTTAAAGCGACGGCGTTACTTGCAGAAAAGGCCGATGTCATTTTCGGTATAGAGACAACGTATGAAGGAGCCGATGAGATAAAGTTGATCGATGAGATTGGATCACCTTCAATACGAAGCTACTTTAACTTTAAAAATCCGATTGAAGCGGGTCGAGATCTGATTAAAGAGCTTAAATTGTTCGGGCGCGAGCGTATCTGCCAGATTCACTGTACCGAGGAAGATGGAAGTCTGCTGCAGGATAACAAAAAAATAGATTATAAGAAGGTATATGAGACATTAAACGAGATGAACTACAGTGGATGGCTGGTGATGGAGCGTGGGCGAGTAAGCGGCGAGGATGAAACATGGTGTTTTACCCAGAACGCAACGTATCTTAAGTCAATATTTCAGGGACCGGATGTCCCTCCGGTGAATACCTATCGACCAGCAATTAAAAAGAGGATACACGAAAATATCTCTCTGCATACAGCCGATGGGGTATTGTACATTCATACTCCGGAAAACAGAGGATTGAGAGCAGCAGTCGGTATTTACGACGTTCAAGGAAAACATATAAAGTCATGGGATTACACCAGATCTCATCACCGTGCACCTGTCATTATAAAACCACGACTCCCTGGGGGTACGTATCTAATTTATTTAAATATAGGCGGGTATTGTTATTCTGAAAAAATGGTATGGCGGAAATAGATCCCTTAAATAAAAAGGAGGGTCGTCCTGTGGAAAAAACATATCCATCACGCCGCCCTGTGGAAATAGTGGCGATGGAGCCCCGATAGAATGTGGATTTTTACAATTTTACCATTCTCGAATGTATTTCGGTCAAACCGGCACCTGAAATCGGTGAAACCGGCAGGTCTCCATTTTACCCTTGATTTATAATCTTCTTCAAGGAATCGTTTTGGCTGATAAAAGGAGTAAATCAACCATGTTATTACCAACTGTCATTATGGGCTTTCTCGCAGTGATATTAATCGTAATAGGATATAAGAGAGGCGGTGGAGAACATATTATAGGATTGAAATCCGCTTATGAAATGGTGATACAAATGCTTCCGTTATTAATATTTGGCTTTATTGTTGCAGGGATGATTCAAGTTCTTTTACCCAAGGGAATACTTTCAAAATGGGTCGGTGCAGAATCCGGAATTCGCGGAATTTTAATCGGATCAATTGCCGGAGGTCTTTCTCCCGGCGGGCCTTATGTAAACCTGCCAATCGTTGCCGGTCTTTTAAAATCCGGTGCAAGTATCGGTACGATGGTGGCATTTCTGACTGGGTGGTCAATTTGGGCACTTATCCGTTTGCCGGTAGAAATTGGAATATTAGGATGGAAATTTACTCTTATTCGATTGCTTTCAACACTTATTTTTCCGCCGATAGCAGGATTGATTGCACATTTTTTATTCTCAAATATTAAAATGTAATAAATACAGGCCTTTAACAGTGTTATGAAGGCGACCTTCACGGGGGACGATGAATTTCAGGAACCGGAGTTCAACCGGGGATTGCGCAGCGGACGCATAAGACGCCGTTATGTAAAATAACGGGGGCAGGAGGCGACCGGGCGGCCCGGGAGGCGGAGGGATTCCTTTTGTGAAAGCTTCAGGTAAACGATGGGAATTTTATTATTGTGGGGGAACGCTTTGTGGGTATCAACAATCTTTTTATCAACAAAATGTATGTTTTAGTAATATCACGTACCCTGCCATCATTTTTCGATGCGATCGCCAATGACAATGCTTTTTTCAGGAATGAAACCGAAGTGGAAAATATCATTTCGGCACATCCCATAATTCCCGGAACTCTTTAGCTACAGTTCCGATTCCCCGATACCGGCATTTTTCATCAGATGTCGCTGCAAGCCGACTTTCAACGCGGCACTGCCATGTATCGGAACGGTTATACGCGCCGGATTTCCCGGTTTGCAATAAACATGATGGCTACCGTTGATCCGCTTGCTTTTCCAGCCGCGTTTTTCCAGCAGCCGGGCGAACTCCTTACCTGAAACAGCCTTCATACTGCCACTTCAAAAATACGGTCGTGTGCACCGGGTTGAATATCGGCTATGTCAACGGACATCGCCGCTTCAACAGCTTCATAAAGATTTTTCAGAAGGTCCTCGAAGGTCTCACCCTGCGTGGCGCAGCCCGGTATCGCCGGGACTTCGGCCCAGTAACCGCCTTCTTCTGCTTCGTGAACGACAATTTTGAGTTTCATGGTTGGCTTCCTTTCCTACGGAGCAACAAATGTCGCGGGATCTCCGGCAGTGTTTGGAGCAATGCTCTCTGTTCCCCGCGCGTCGCGCAGCACCACCCTCCACCTTCCGAGACCTGAAAATGAACATTTAAATTTATAGGTGGCATGCAGGGTGCTGATGGTTTCCTCTCCGAACCTTGGATCGTCGATAGTTGGTAATGGTTCGGCAAAGAGGGGGACATCCGGTTCGCCGGAACTGCCCTCTTTGATGAATATTTGGACTTGAGTTTTAACTCCATCCTTCGTATCGAGCACTTTTTCCCATTTGAGTATGGTACTGTCGCTGATGGTGCTGGAGATAAAGGACGCAGGACGCGGCGGTGCGCTGTCGGGAAAGACGACGAACCGTTCGCCGCGCAGGAGACCGTCGTCGTCGAGGGCGTAGATGTAGCGGTAATCGCCGACATCGATTGTCAGCGCCGAGACCGTATAGACCGCACTGTCCGCCGGTCCCTTATAGGATGCTGCTCCCGTGTCGGCAGAGGCTCCAAAGTAAAATTTTTGTATGGTCCCGTTGGTATCGCGGTAATTGGGTTTGTAGTAATAGTCCCGGTACCCTTCATCCACCGCTACCCACAAGGTATCATCCGTATCCCCCCATAGTGCCGGGGCCCCTTTTCTTACGGTAAAGGCGGTATCGCGGAATGCCGACGCTACAGTGTCTTCGTCAATTGTCTTGAACCGCGTGGTTTTCGCCCCGCCGCTCGTATCGTACGCATGGGTGAAGAAGGTGTCGATCGAGGCACGGTTGCCGGAAATCATCAGCGAGTCCTGCGCCGCATCGCCGCCCTCCCAGTTCGCATAGATCTTCCGTATGAATCCGTTGGTGTCTGAGGCGGAGACGTAATATTTGTATGCATCATTCACCCATATCGTGTCACGTTCGCAGCGGGCTGATGTGACCACCGGGCTCCCCAACCTCACCATCCTCGTGACGACAAAATCCTTTGTCAATTTATCGTCGTCCATGACCCTGAAACGGGACGTCCGGTTTCCGTTTTCATTGCGGCCGAAGACATGGGTGAACACCGCGCTGTCGTTCGCCGCTTTCACGCGTTCGGCGGTACTTCCCGTGTCGCCGTTCCACCAGACGAGCGCCGAGTCGATATGACCGTTCGGGTCGTCGCCCCTGAGGGTGAACCGTATCGTGTCGAGGATGAAGATGCTCGTACCGGTTGGCGAACTCGCATTGACGGAGATTACGAACGGGGCGCCAAGCTTCACATACACGGTCACCTCAACCGTATCGGACGTGAGGCCGTCGTCGTCTTTGACGAACGCCTTCAGCTCCTGCGTCCCGGTGTCGTGAAACGCATGGGTGAAGGAGCCGTTTGAGGTGCGCGTTTCGAAGGCGCTGTCGGGGCTCCACTGCACGGCCCACGCTTT
>JAFGNB010000100.1 GCA_016927235.1 Chitinispirillaceae bacterium | reverse complement strand
TTCTGGCCTCTTCAGCCTTTTTCGCATCGTCTACTTTTTTTGCTTCTTCGGTTTTTCTGGCCTCTTCAGCCTTTTTCGCATCGTCTATTTTTTTTGCTTCTTCCGCTTTCCTTGCCGCTTCCGCCTTCTTTGCCTCAGCTATTTTTCGGGCCACCTCCGCCTTTTTTGCCTCTTCCCGTTTTTTTGCTTTTTCAGCTTTTTCCGCTTCCTCTCTTTTCTTCGCTTCTTCCTTACGCTTTGCCTCGTCGGCTTTTTTCTTTTCTTCAGCCTTTTTTGCTGCTTCTATTTTTTTTGCGATTTCCGCTTTTTTAGCCTCTTCAGCCTTCTTAAGCTCCTCCAATTTCCTCGCAGCCTCTGCTCTTTTAACAGCTTCCGGATCCTTGGCAATTGCAGGTCCGGCAGCAGCAGGCTTGGCAGCAGCAGGCTTGGCAGCAGCAGTGTCGGTAGCAGCAGACTTGGTAGTTTTTATCTCCCCTGTCTTCTCAGGATTCGCCGCTTTGGTGCTGTCCTGAGCAGCTATTCCACAAGCGGTTACTATTATCAAAGCAAGGAGAATTCGTAGTCGCATAAAAAGCCTTTCATTTATCTTTATTCTAAAAGCCCCCCAAAAAAACTCCTGAAATTTTTTTCCTCCCTAGTGGGAAAATACCCCTCTCTTCTGGTGAATTCGCCCTTTTCTTCGTCTCCACCTCCATTATGAATGTAAATGGAGAAAAAACAATATCGTTCTGCACCGGAAATTGAATAACCCTGTGTTTAATCGAAATATAAGAATTCCGATTCAAAAATGCAGAAAAATAGACCGCTCTGCTGTTTTTTCTCATGTTCCCTTAATCGATTACCAGGGAACTCCCTGCTCCTTCCGGATGGTTTGTTAAAAAGAGAGTTCTTTTTAAGGACATAGTAGATGCAAAATAATTCTTGTGCGGGACATACTCTAATTGAAAAATTAAAAAAAAGAAATTTCTTTGAACCGGCAGGAGTAAAATCGGCACCCCTCTGGGGCAGGGTGTACACGGCCCGTGAAAGACGCCTGTTGATGGATATAAAAAGAGAGACGGAGCCGCTCCGTCTCTCTTTATCCTAATGCTTTCAAAGCTACTTTTATTGCAGCAGTTGCAGTACCCCCTGCGGCAACATATTCGCTTGCGAGAGCATGGCAGTTCCCGACTGTACCAGGATCTGATTTCTGGTATACTGGGTCGTCTCCGCAGCGAAGTCGACGTCTCTGATCAACGATTCGGCAGCCTGCTGATTGGTATTGGAAATCATGAGGTTGTTGATCGCGTGTTCGAGACGGTTGATGAAGGCGCCCATATCGGACCGCATCGTGTTGACGCTGTCGATCGCACCGTCAAGCGCCTGGATCGCCGAAACCGACGCCGCCTGATCGGACAGGGATACGGCGGTACTTCCTATTCCCATGTCTCCTGCAGTCAAGGTATCGATCGTGATGGTAATGCTGTCGAGACCGTAGGAATCATTCGCATCGATCCAGAGTGCCGATCCGGTACCACCAGTCCCGCCAAGACCGAAACGTTCATTCGCCGTAGTTCCTTCCGACGAAATCAACTTCATGCCGTTGTAGTTGGTGACCGCAGCAATACGGTCGATTTCATCGATAAGCTGACCGAATTCCTGGTCCGTGTAGGCGCGTTCGGTGGAGGTCAACGTATCGTTGGCCGACTGGACCGCCAGCTCACGCATACGCTGCATGATGGCGGAAATCTCGTTCGCCGCACCTTCGGCGATCGTTATCGCGGCTATTCCATCCTGGGCGTTGCGGATCGCCTGTGATGTACCTCGTACCTGGGTCCGCAGGTTTTCCGACACGCCAAGTCCCGCCGCATCATCGGATGCGCGGTTGATCCGCAGACCCGTGGACAGCCGCTCGAGGGATTTGCTCATGTCGCGATTCACTGAAAACAGTGAATTCTGGGTGACCATTGAAGAAATGTTATGATTGATACGCATAAGGAACCTCCTTGTTGTGAACAATACATCCTGCGTACTGGGTGTATCATTCGTGGTGATTATATGGCATCCGTGCCATTATTTAACATTTTCAACTTTTTTCCGCCCCTGTTCCTCCTTCCCGCCGGAAGCATCAGTTGTGGTTCATTACCATTTATCGACATCTCACCGATTCAGCTTTAGCATTTTTGCGTCTTGAGGCGTATGAAAAGGTTGATAGGCTGCGCTTCTGTGGTTTAAAGGGACGTAAACAGGGTGCGCAGGCGATGAAAGTAGGTATGGTCATTGAGGATACGTTTTCGGGCGGAAGCGATGACGGACTCCCGGATTTGTTTATTTTTCAGGTAAAATGCAACTTTTTCAGGGAGCTCTTCAGGTGAGTCGTATACTGCGTATTCGTTTTTCGTAAAAAGCTCGTCAAGATCATCCTGATAATCGTTAAGGAGAAAGGCACCGCAGGCCGGTACGTCAAAAACGCGTTGATTGAGGCCTGAGGGCATTTGGCAGCTTGTAATATTAACATTAACAATAATAGAACGGTAGCATCCGGCCAGATTCGTGAGATAATCGATATCGGGGTGGGTAATCAATCCGGGCCCGCAGAGTTCCTGCCAGCCCGCAGGATCGCCGAAGGTTTCCACGCCGGAAGGGAGAAGGGATGAAATGCATTTTTTCCGCTTCATCATGCTCGCGGTATGAAGGATATATGAGCGGAGCCAGGTCTGGGTATGTTCATCATGCTCCGGGGGGGGGATCATTTTGGAACGGCATGTTTCCGCGATGCACTGATCGACTTCAATCTGTTTATTAAAAAGCAGTTGCGCCGCAACCTCTTCGGCAAGCGCCCGGTAGTGCGGCTTCCAGATAAATGTGGCTGCAATGTCGCTCAGAAACCGCCCCCCCATGGAACTGCCGGTGAAACCGCATCGGATACGATTGCCGCCCGATGTGGGCGGTGCAAACCGGGACGGATCGGTCGCCAGGGGAAGATAATGTACCGATGAGAATCCCTGTCGCTGCAGCCAGGGAATATACCCCCGTTCCCATGAAAAGGCGACCATATCGGGCGTAATTTGGTTACGCCGGTTGAGCAGGATCGGGCGCGGATCGTCCAGGAACCAGACGGCCGCCGGAATTCCCTCCCGGCGTGCATGCTCCGCAAGAATTCCGTTTCCGTCGAAGCCCAGCATATTGACAGATATGATTATTTCCGGTCGGCCGGTCTGAATGAGTCGCTGAAGCTGCGATTCATAGCAGTCCATCGATTCCCATTTTTTATAGAGAAATGGGAGAACGGTCGTTCCGTGTTTTTCCGCAGCCCGTTGAAGCTCCCGTTCCGCAAAAAAATCACCCTGCATAAGCATCATGGCCGCCGGGGGCTTCGAAAGCGGTTGTTTGCGCGAAAGGAGCTGCAAAACGGAACGATAGAAATCTTCATGCGCATGAAATGAGGGGGGGTGTTTGACGATCTGGACGTAGTGCCCGCCTCTGAGAAATGCACGCACCTGTTCCTCCGGACAACCGTTTCCGCTTGAAACGATTGTCACCTTTTCGCGCAGGGAGGCCGGGAATGATTCCAGCGTACGGTGGGCGAGTTCTTCATAGTAGTCTACCAGGAGCATTGCCGCATCGCAGCGTACCGAGGTGAGCGCCCGCTGCAGATGGTACCCAAGGCCGCACCCGGCCAGAACGATGCGATCGCCCCACAGCTGAAGATCAGCGAAGTAGTCGGTCTCCTTTTCGGGGTCGACAAGCGAATGGAGATGCAGCGACGTTCCATCCTCTTTGTCCAGCCTTACCGAGAGCGCGCCGGAGTGCGCCGTAAAGTAGGTGAGTTTGAACGGATCCTTCAGCGGCAACGTCGTCATTGCTTCTCCCGCCGCAGTGATTGTACTTTATTCACTATCTCGTAATAGAAAGCTTTGTTGATTTCGTTCGGAGTCGGGGTCGGAATCGACATCGGCATCGAAAAAGCCCTGTTTTCATGGCGATCCCGATTCCGATTCCGATACCAATAGCGACCCCGATGGCTTCAAACGGGACAGTGCCGATCATTATGAGATCGATAATAACTATCGTATCATCCTGAGATACTCAGGGCAAGCGAGATCGGGTTGCATGACCGATAACTATTCACGTGATTCCTCCCCGTGCGAGGTCGGTTCCCTGGGGGCGCCGATCGTTGCCGCGGCGCGCACCGGCGACTATGCCGGCGCGGCCAGGCTTCTCAACCGGCTGCTTCAGACACTTCAGAGGGAACTGTCGAAAGGGCGCGTCGCAGCCTCAGACCTCTCGAAGATAACCTACTCGCTTGAAACGCTCCTGGCGATGCAGGAAATGAAAAACTGGGTCGCTTTCGCTGATATTCTGGAGTATGAATTCCTGCCGCTTTGGCAACGGCTCGGCGGCGGTCCCCCCGTTTCCCGGCATGACGATACCGCGCCCTAACCTGCTCCTCCGACAAGCTGACCGCACGCACCGTCGATGTCTTCCCCGCGGCTTTTCCGTATGGTCGCAGAAAGACCGCGGTGATGAAGTTCGTCGTTGAACCTGAGCACGTGCCGCTCGGAAGACTTTTTATACTGGCAGCCGCCGAATTGATTGAAAGGGATCAGGTTTATTTTGCAGGGGAATCCGCCGAGCAGCCGTTCCAACGCCCCGGCAGCCTCGGCGGTGTCGGTCATTCCGGCGATACAGACATATTCAAAGGTGACGCGCCGGCCCGTCATTCGATAATATTTTTTTGCGGCGGCAACCAGCGAGGCGATCGGATAGACAATATTGATGGGCATCAGTTCGCTCCGCAGGCAATCGGAAGCGGCATTCAGTGAAATCGCCAGCCCCACGTTGAGGTTCTCGGCGATCAGCCGTTCAATCGACGGCACCACGCCGGCGGTCGAGATGGTAATACGGCGGCCGCCGATATTGAACGCATCTTCGTGCATGATGATTTCCAGACAGGTGCGCAGCCGCTCGAAATTCGACAGCGCCTCGCCCATTCCCATAAAGACGATGTTGGTCACCGGCTTGTCATTGCGAAGGGCGAGATAGTCGTTGATGCCGATGAGTTGACCGAGGATCTCCTCCTGCGAGAGATTCCGGATGAATCCCATCTTCCCGGTGGCGCAGAAGACGCACCGCAGAGCGCAGCCGAGCTGGCTCGACAGACAGGCGGTGCGTCTTTTTCCGTCGTAAAGCAATACGCACTCGACGTATTCCGGAGACCCGATAAGGTTAAAAGTGAATTTCACCGCGTCGCCCTTTTTCGAAACGAGCGGCCGGCCCTGCCGCATTTTGTTGATTGCAAATTCCTGAGCGAGCCGTCCGCGAAGCGTCTTCGGCATTGTTGTCATTGCATCAAATGAATCAACCCGCTTCTGGTAAACCCATTTGATGATCTGCCGGGCTCTGAAAGGCGGTTCCCCGAGCCCGGAAACAGCGGCGGTCAACGCTTCCGGCGCGAGGTCTTTCAGTCGTATCAGGTTTGATTGTCCGTTCCTATTCATACGCTCATCTTCAACGCCCGCCTGTCCGGCTGCGGCGGCGATAACAATAAAAAACGGGCTGAAAAAGCGTTTCTTCAACCCGTTTGAATTAATGGTGCGGTCGGTCGGACTTGAACCGACACAGGCTGACGCCCACTACCCCCTCAAAGTAGCGTGTCTACCAATTCCACCACGACCGCAAAAGAACATACCGCGCTCTATTCCGACTTGTCTTCCCCCTGCGGAATGAGCGGAAGCGCCGTTCCTTCGTTCGATGCACCGGCACCCGCAGCCGATGTCGCCGGATCCGCACTCTCCTGAATCGGAAGGCTTTTGTCCCCGAGGACCGACGAGGGTGAAAAATTCTGCTGCTTTTCCGCACGTTCCTTCAGGAGCGATTTGTTCACCGAAACGTTCCGATTCCTGACCACGAATGACATCGCTATACAGAGCAGAAAAAACGCCGCTGCGAAGATAGTCGTTCCCCTGGTGAGGATATTTGCCGTGTCCTGCGTCCCGAGCAGACTGCTCGCTCCTCCGAGCCCTCCGCCGATGGCGCCGGAAATACCTCCGCCCTTGTCGGACTGGATCAGGATCAACAAACAGAGAAAAATGCAGACGATAACGAAAAGAACCACTAATAAGCCAAAAAACATACACCGCCTTTGTTGAACGTTACGCCGGTTGTACAATCCTTAAAAATGAGGCTGCTTTGAGTGATGCGCCGCCGATAAGTCCGCCGTCAACGTCACTCTGGGCGAGAAGCTCCTTTGCGTTTTCGGGTTTCATGCTGCCGCCGTACTGGATGCGGATTTGACTTGCCGCCTGGTCTCCATACAACCCTGTATAAATATTTCTAATAAAAATATGGGCGTCGTTTGCCTGTTTCGGCGTTGCCGTTTCTCCGGTGCCTATCGCCCAGACCGGTTCGTAGGCGATGGTGCATTTCAACGCGTCTTCACGCGAAATCCCCCTGAAAGCCCCTTTGGTCTGCCGTTCGATAACCGTATCCATCGCGCCGCTTTTACGCTCGTCAAGCGTTTCGCCGACACAGACAATCGGCAGGAGCCCTGCGGCAAGCGCCGCCGTTACCTTTTTATTGACCGTTTCGTCGGTTTCGTGGAAGTACTGCCGCTGTTCGGAGTGGCCGATGATCACATAGGTTACCCCTACGCTTTTAAGCATTGAACAACTGACTTTGCCGGTATAAGCGCCTGAGGTCTCCCAGTGAACGTCCTGAGCGCCCAATGTTACCGCCGACTCTTTTATCACCTTTGAAACTTCCGAAAGGTTGGTATAGGGAGGGCATATCGCGATGTCAACATCGGTCGCCTTGCCCACTGCGGTGACGATCTCTTGCGCCAGCCTGCATGCATCGTCAACCGTGGTATTCATTTTCCAGTTGCCGGCTATGAACTTTTTTCGACTCATGATTTCTCCCTGGATTTTCGCTGTAAAACAAAAAAAATAGTATGATGGTCGGTATTTTTTCAACCCGTTACAGGAACCGCTTTCCCGGTTCTCCGGCTACCATTTTCAAACGCGGAGCATGGCCCCCGTGAAAACCCGACACCCTTCCCCAGGAAGCGCATCGTGTGGCCGCCGCAGAAGCGGCTTCGCGACCGCTACCGGTCCATCAGCGCCTTTATCCCCGGCAGCTCCTTCCCCTCCACCAGCTCGAGCGATGCGCCGCCGCCGGTAGAGATGTGGGACATTTTATCGGCGAGGTTCGCTTTCTTTACGGCAGACACCGAATCGCCGCCGCCGATGACGGTGATCGCCCCGGTGAGTCCGGCCAGCGTCTCGGCGATCGCCGTAGTGCCCGCGGCGAATTCCGCGAATTCGAAGACCCCCATGGGGCCGTTCCAGAAGACGGTTTTGGCACCGGCAAGAAGCGACCTGAATAACGCGATGCTTTTCGGACCGATATCCATTCCCAGCCAGCCGTCGTCGATCGATGCCCCATCCGTCACCTTTGAAGGGGTATCGGCGGAGAACTCCTGCGTTACCACGTGATCGATCGGCAGATGAAATCTGACCCCGGCCGTATCGGCTTTTTTTATGATCGAAGCCGCGGTCTCCACCATCTCCTCTTCAACGAGCGACTTGCCCACACCCACGCCTTTCGCTTTTAAAAACGTGTAGGTCATCCCGCCGCCGATAATCAGCGCGTCCACCTTTGCCAGAAGGCTTTCAAGCACCGCGATTTTTGACGACACTTTAGCCCCGCCGATGACCGCGACAAACGGCTTCTGCGGATTCTTGACGATTTTATCCTCGAGAAATTCAAGCTCCTTTTCCATGAGAAACCCGGCGACCGCGGGAAGAAACTGCGCGACCGTCTGGGTGGAGACATGCGCCCGGTGCGCCGATCCGAAGGCATCGTTGACATACACATCACCGTAACTCGCGAGCACCTTCGCCATCTCCTCCCGCTCGGCCTGATCCTTTGACATTTCACCGTTATGGAAACGGGTATTTTCAAGGAGGAGTACGCCGCCCGGCGGCAGTTGCGCGATCATCTTCGCGGTGTTTTCGCTCAGACAATCGGGAGCGAACGCGACCTTTTTGCCGAGAAGTTTGCCGAGATGGGCCGCAAGCGGCGCCATACGGTGTTTGCCGTCGCTGAATTTCTTTTCGTCAAAAGGCCTTCCATCCTTCTCCGCTTTCTCTCTGGCCTTTTTAATATCCTTTTTCGGCTCGCCCAGATGCGACATGAGCACCAGACTTCTCGCTCCCTGCTCGAGGATATACCTGATTGTCGGCAATGCGGCGACCATCCGGGTGTCATCCTGGACAACCCCCTCCTTCATCGGCACATTGAAATCGACCCGCATGATCACCCGTTTGCCCGTAAGTTCAACATCACGTACTGTTTTTTTCGAAATCGCCATAGAGTGCCTCCTCATCAAATTCGCGGTGAAACCGCTTCGAAACATCGCTTCAAACACAAAAGGCCCGCTCGCACGAGGGGCCCTTTTTTGAAATTCAACGACTGCATGGAAAGGCGCTGTCGGTTACTTGACGGTGTCCATATAGGCGATGAATTCGAGCACCTTGGTCGAATACCCCATCTCATTATCGTACCATGCGACGACCTTGCAAAAAGTGTCGTTGAGGGAGATGCCCGCGCCGGCATCGAATATGCTGGTGCAGGTTTCGCCGACAAAGTCCTGCGAAACGACCTGTTCGTCGGTGTACGCGAGAATCCCTTTCATGGCGCCTTCCGATGCGGCTTTCATGGCGGCCTTGATCTGGTCGTAGGTCGCGACTTTTGCCAGCCGGCAGGTGAGATCGACCACTGAGGCGTCGAGAACCGGAACGCGGAACGCCATGCCGGTGAGTTTGCCGTTGAGTTCGGGAATAACCTTGCCGACCGCTTTTGCGGCACCGGTGCTGGCGGGAATGATGTTTCCACTCGCGGCTCTCCCGTCACGCCATTTCTTTCCCGACGGCCCGTCGGCGACCTTCTGGGTAGCGGTCATCGCGTGGATGGTCGTCATCAGGCCTTCAATGATGCCGAAATTGTCGTGGAGCACTTTGGCGACCGGGGCCAGGCAGTTCGTCGTGCAGGAGGCGTTGGAAACGAACTTCATGTCGGCCGTATAGCTTGTGTGATTCACTCCCATGACGAACATCGGGGTGTCGTCTTTTGAGGGAGCGGACATGACGACCCGTTTCGCGCCGGCATCGAGATGGCCTTGACACTTTTCTTTCGTCAGAAATACGCCGGTGGATTCCACGACGTATTCCGCACCGCATTTCGCCCAGCCGATATCGGCCGGATTTTTTTCGGCAAAGACGGCGATTTCTTTATTGTTAACAACCAATTTTCCGCCGTTTATCGCGACACTGCCGTTGAATCTCCCATGGACCGAATCATACTTAAGCAGATAGGCCATGTAATCGGCGGTGAGAAAGGGATCGTTCACCCCCACAATTTCGATGTCGTTACGTTTGCATGCAGCCCGCAAAACCAGACGGCCGATGCGTCCGAAGCCGTTAATGCCGACTTTGATTCCCATGAATTCCTCCACTTCTGAAGTTAAAAAATCTGTTTCGTACGCAGGAAAAATTTATATTGCACTGGTATGCAAATCAATTAGCCGTTAAATATACGTTCATCAAAAACGAGAGTCAACCCGAAGATGAGAGGTGCAAAAAGGAGCCCGGCGGGAAGGCCTGTAACCGGCTGCTGGAAACCACGGTTTCCCGAACGGTTGTTTATCATCGCAGGTCCATGTGTCGTTGAATCGCTTGATCTCTGTTTAAGGGTGGGCGAAAGGCTTGCCGCTCTTGCCGAGAGAAACCGGATCGATATTATTTTCAAGGCGTCGTTCGATAAGGCAAACCGCACCTCACGGGATGCTTTCCGCGGTCCGGGCCCGCAGGAGGGACTTCGCGTCCTCGAACAGGTTCGTAAAGCGACCGGCCTGCCGCTGCTCACCGATATCCACGAATCCGTTCAGGCGGAACAAGCCGCCTCAGTCGTCGACGTCATTCAAATTCCGGCGTTTCTCTGCAGGCAAACCGATCTTCTTCTGGCAGCGGGCCGCACCGGAAAAGTCGTCAATATCAAGAAGGGACAGTTTCTGTCGCCGGCAGAGATGAGGTATCCGATTGAAAAGGCGGGCAAAAACTGCTGGATCACCGAACGGGGGACCTTTTTCGGATACAACCGCCTGGTCGTCGACTTCGCCGGGTTCGCCACCCTTCACTCTTTCGGCAAACCGGTCGTTTTCGACGCCACCCACAGCGTGCAGATTCCCGGCGGAGGAAAGGATTGCTCCTCGGGCAACCGCACACTGGCGCTTCCGCTTGCCAAAGCCGCTCTGGCGGTGGGGGCGGACGGCCTGTTTTTCGAGGTGCATCCCGATCCCGATCACGCGCTCTGCGACGGCCCGAACATGCTGCGGCTCGCCGATTTTGAGCGGGAGGCGCCCAAGCTGCTGGCACTCGGGAGGTTTCTGCGGAAAAAGCGGTAATATACCTGTATATTAACCATACTTTGAGAATGATGCAGGGGAGGTGTCATGTATCCGACGGTCAAATCAGCAGTGCAAGGTATTTGTCTCTGCGGCCTGCTCGCAGCCCAATCCTACGACGTCACGCTTGAAAAAAAAACCGGCTATAACGGCTGGACCGTCACCTGGGATACTGTTTACGCCGCGACCAACGGCATCGTTGCTATCGCTGTCGTGCCCAAACTCGGGGGCCGGGTCATGCAGTACAACCTTGGAACCAACGCTTCAATTTACATCCACGATTCCCGACAGGTTCCCGCCTCAGGCAACGATATGGTCGGCGGATTCAGAGTGCTTCCCTCCCCGCAATCCGACTTCGGTTGGCCCTCACCCCCGAATCTCGATTTCAACCCGTACGCCTGCACCGAGCGGTCAGACGGCCCCGATTCAGTCGTGATCGCCCTTGAAAGCCGGGTCGAGAACAGCGACGACGCCAAATACCAGAACCATAAAGGGCTTCAGTTCAAACGGCTGATCACCCTTTACAAGGCGTCGACACGGGTGAAGGTTGAAATGACCATGCTCAATAGAGGCACGCAGGCCATGACGCACGGCATCTGGGACATCACGCAGACCGCCTGTCCTACCACGAACTGCTGGGTCTACTTTCAGCGTAATCCTTCGAGCACGCTCGGCGGCGGCAAGGGGTATGTGCAGTATCAGGAGCAGACTCCAAACGCCGAAGCAGCGACGCAGTGGAAACCCGATGCCGCCGAAAGCAACATCATGGGAGTACAGTTCCTCAAAAAAGAGGGTAAAATCGGCGCGGACTGCCGGGCGGGCTGGATATGCTTCGTCGACCGGCAGAGCGGTTACGCGTATGTGAAGACATTCGCCTATCAGGAGGGAGCAACCTATCCTGACAGCGGGGCATCGGTGCAGGTGTATACCTGTGATGAGACGTACAACATGCTGGAGGTCGAGGTGCTCGGCCCGCTTGTCACACTCTCCGCCGGCGATTCGACGAAGCTTATCGAGAACTGGTACGCGGCGCGTTCGTTCGGACCGGTGCTCGCGGTCAATAAGGCGGGCCTCGTCACGAAAAAGCTTTCCCTGCAGCAGACGGGCGACACTATACTCGTAAGCGGGACGTTCGGCATCTTTCATCCCGGTACCGTGAAAACGCAACTCTGCACTCCGGGGGGGGAAGTAGTAGGCGTACTCGACAGTGGTGCGGTGGTACCCACCGACTCTTTGCGGGTCAACAGGAAATTTGCCGTCGCGCCGGGATCTCCGGACGGCATCCTGCGAATTGCCGTCTATGACGCACAAGGCGTTTTTATCGGAACACTCGACTCGATCGCGACAACCTTACCGGTGGTCGGGATAAATAACGGGGCATCGGAGCGGTCGTTCTCCGATCCCTACGTCAAGCGAACGGTGATTTTTCCATCAAACGGTGCATTACACGTCGTGGTCCCTTTCGGCGGCATCTTTACCACGGAGATTTTTTCCATCGACGGGAAACGGCTGGCGTCGTTTACGGATGAAGCGCCGTACCGCTATTACTCCGATCTGTCGATTGCCGGGAAAGTGCTCCTGGTGAGCGTCGCGGGTCCGGGACGTGCAGAAACCCGTGTTGTATGCATGCCGCGTTGATCCTCGGCAACACCATTACGGGCAATACAGGCCGCCCGAAATCACCCTTTCTGACTCCCCTCCTCATTCACCTCGCCTCGCCATCCCTTGCTTGTGAATATCCTGCCCGTTGAATCCACGACAACGCACTCGAACCGGGGACGAGCGTCGATATATTCGATAATCTCCACGGCGCTGCGGCAGAACAGCCCGGTCGAGAGTACGTCCGCCTCGACCGGATCGATCCCCTGAACGGTCAGGCTTTGGTTGGCGAGGCAGCTTCGGCCGGTGCGGCTGTTGAAGATATGATGGTATCGCCTGCCTTCGACGATGCGGAACCGTTCGTAGTCGCCGCTGGTCACCACCGACCCGCTGTCAAGCGGCATGGTGCCGAGGAGGCCGTCGGGGATCCGGGGGTGCTGAATGCCGACCCTCCACGGTGTGCCGTCGGGCCGTTTTCCCTTGCCGACCACATCGCCTCCCGCGACCACCAGATAATCGGCGATTGCATGTCTATTGAGCAGGCGGGCCATTTCGCGCAGGACGAATCCTTTGGCAATGCCGCCTATATCGATCCGGGTTGCGGGGGAGGAGAAATACAGTGAATCGCGCCCGGCGTTCAACCGTACCTTTTTATACGAGACGCATGCGAGCGCCGAATCGACCTGCGCATCGGAGGGCAACAGCATGCTGTCGTCCGCCTCTTCGCCGAACCCCCACACCTCTTTCACCGGCAGAATGGTCAGGTCGAATCCGCCGTCGAGCGTATCGCCGTAACGCAGCGCAAAGGCAATGATGTCGGCAAGCTGCCGGCCCACCGGCATTGCCTGACGGGTGCGGCAGTTGAGCGCCCGCACCTCCGACTTGTCGCCCGTTACCGAAAACCGCTCCTCCCAGACGAGCAGCAGCGAATCGATCGATTTCCAGAGCGGCCGCACATCGCTCCCTTCGGGCAGCACCACCGTCACCTCGGTGAGCGTGTCCATCCGGAAGAAGGTCCGTTTGAATTTTATCGCACTGCGCCCACAGTCGAAAAGAACGATACACGCGGCGCTCGTTGCGATGATTTGACAGAAAATAATACTATTTTTATTCCCCTTCACTTCTTATCCCTGTCCTTTTTTCAAACCATTCGACCACCTTCCGGTATTCCAGCTCCCCCCCGAACAGATCGAGAGCGCTTCCGACGGTGACGTCGACGCGCTCCCCGCCCGCAGCCGCAACGCTTTCCAGATCGTCAATCGACCGCACCCCGCCGGCATAGGTGACCGGTCCTGCGGCGCATTCGCCAAGAAGCCCCACGAGTTTCCGGTCGATGCCCCTGCGCATTCCCTCAACATGGGCGGCATGAATCAGAAATTCATCGCAGTGGTCGCCGAGACGGTCGAAGAGCTGCCGGGAGAGCACCACGCCGGTCTCCTTCTGCCATTGGTCGGTGCATATCGCATAGGCGCCATCGCCGCGCTTCCTGCAGCTCAGGTCGAGCACCAGACGACTCTTGCCGACCGCCCGTTCCATTTCGGCAAGATGGTTCCACTGCAACGCACCGGCACGAAACAGATACGATGTCACGATCACATGCGACGCGCCCGCATCAAGAAAGAGCGCCGCATTTTCGGGAGTAATGCCGCCGCCGGCCTGCAGTCCGCCCGGAAATGCTTTGAGCGCATCGACGGCGGCGGCCTCATTCCCTCTGCCAAGCATAATGACATGACCGCCGTCGAGCCTGTCCCGACGATAGATTCCGGCAAAGTGGGAGGGAGGCAGCGGTGATTCGAAGTTCGTGACCGGTTCAGCGCCGTCGCGCAGGGTGCTGCCGACGATCTGTTTGACTTTACCGTTATGAATATCGATACACGGGCGAAACCGCATGTCGCTCCTCGATTGAAGGTTCGCCGCCGAAATATACTTAAATCCGCGCATGACCGCACGACGCCTTCACCCGTGCCAACTCATACGATTTTTCAATTTCCCATATTTTATTGACTGCCCGGCTCTCATAAAACATATTTCAGTTATTCGATTAAATCCGCAGGAGTGCATCATACATCTCATCAAAGGAGCGGTTGTATGCAATTACGATCATTAGTTATTTCGTGCGTCATCGCCGGCCTGGCGGGATGCGGGGGCGGAAGCATGAAGGAAGTTATCGAACAGACCCATGCCAACGGAAAACCGAAGAAAGTCAGTTATTACAAAAGGGGGAAAATACCCCGCAGAACCGTCTTTTATTTCGAGGACGGAACACTTCAATCCGACCAGTATTTCGGTAAGACCGGAAAACCCGACAGCATCAAGGTGATCTATGCGCCCAGCGGCCAGAAAATCCAGGAGACGTTCTACAAAGACGAAAAACTCAACGGTACCGACAAGTCGTGGTACGACGACGGCACGCTTAAAAGTGAAGCGTCGTATATCGACGACATGCCGCAGGGAACCACATATTCCTATTTTAAAAACGGCAAGAAAGCCTCCGAGACGCCTTACAAAGACGGCAAGAAGGAGGGACAGGAGATCACGTACGACTCCGCCGGCCAGAAGAAGCAGCTGATGACCTACGTGGCCGGCAACCCCTCGGG
>JAFGNB010000099.1 GCA_016927235.1 Chitinispirillaceae bacterium | reverse complement strand
CTATTGTCATTATATTTGGTTGTGGAAAAGGGGTCTTACAAGTTTGGCCGCAGCAACTTATTGATTTTTCTACAATTACTAACTTCTAGCAGAGTTACTCCTTAAACTCCTGTTATTGACTTACGCTCTGCAGAATCGACTTCGACAGAGAACATTGTCGGATGTATTTGACTGCGGTTTCCGGGTGCGTAGACAAATTAACAGAAGATAACAAATCGCAATAAAACCTTGGAAAATATGATGATAAACCGCATCGTTGACATTAAAATGTTTTATGGAATAAAATGTTTATATAATATAAGCATCCAGGGGGGTATTGTCAAATAATTTTTTTAATTTTTCTATGCTTCGAAGGCTCTCACTGCATGAAGCCGGAAAGGCAATGAGGACATCTCCTGCTGCCCGCGCTCGAGCCGGCCCGGCGTCCATGCAGATCGAAAAAGGAAATGGAAGCGGTACTGTTTCGAGCTTCAGCTCCAACCCTTTGTTCGAACGCTCCTCCACGGCTCCCGTTTTTCATTCATTTGATAAATGCAATTGCTTTTTTATTATCACCTGTGCAGCGGAGCCGCTCCCCTGTCGGAGCCTGAAAAGATGCGTTCCCGCACCGGGCGAGGGGACGTCGGCCGGTCCCGCCTCCGCTCCGATTTTCTCTCCCGGTAATACTCTTCTCCCCGACATGTCGACGAGCAGAGAGAGTATACCGTTGGCGGCGAAGGGGTTTGGATGTGATTCCGGGTATGAAAACGGATGAACGGTCGGCCTGCCGGTTATTGGTAAAACCGCCGTTTCTTCGATCGTGATTTTTCCGGCGCCGGCTTTTTGCGGCACCGACGTAATGAGCGCAGATGCATCTTCCGCCGTATACCGATACGTAAAATAGGTTGCCGGATCAAACGACCTTCCGGTACTGTAGCCGAAATCAGAGGCGCACTGGTCGGGCGGCGCATTGTTTTTATGCGCCAGAAACCCGTCGGTTTCCGAGGAGCTGGAATGCTCATTGACCGAACCGCCGAATTTACAGAACTTGAAATAATTCGCTTCGACAAACACGAGGGCTTCGCACTGCGACACCACTCCTTCGGTGTTCCTGTCTTTTTCAACGCCCTGGATGAAGCAGTTCAGCACATGCACCACTCCCCAGCGCACGCGCGGATGCCGCGAGCTTGCCGTGCCGCCGAGGTCATTGAAAAAATTGTAGTAATAGGTGGCGCGGAGATGGCCTTTGTCAATTTCTCCGATCCCCGGTTTGTTCGAGTGACCGATAAGGCTCATCTTCTTGTGGTTGGTAAAAAGGCAGTACGAAACAGTGAGAAAATCGGAACCGCGCTTGTAATCCACCTGCCCGTCGACATCGAGCGGTCCGTCCGGGCCGTCGGTAAAAGTGCAGTGGTCGATCCAGACATGGTGCGAGCCGCCTTGGATATTGATCGCATCGTCCGGCGCCGCCTCGAACGTGATATTCTGGATGATGATATTATTGACGGCGGTCTCCTGGGGCGAACCCTCTCCGCTGCCGCTGTAAATCGAAAGACCGGACCGGATGATTGTTGCGTCGTTGCCGACACCCAGAAGCGATTTGTTGGATCGCACCATACTCATGCGCATGGTCTCATCCGCGACGGGACCCGTGCCCTCCGGATACTGCGGCAGTTGTATGGTTCCATGAAGATAGATGACGGCCGGGTCGTCACTGTCATCGAGCGCATCCTGGAGCTTTTTTGCGTCCGCCTGTCCGTTTATGACGACGACTCTGCCGCCGGCGCCGCCGGTCGTTGTCGCAACGCCATACCCGCTCTGCGCCGCGAATCCGACGGGTTCCCCCGCATGCTGGGCGGATGGTTGATGCACCAGCGGAAAAAACGCTGTGGAAAATGCCGCAATAATTAGTGAACGATTCAACATGGCGCCTTACTTATAATATACTAATAATATCTTTTTATCGGTGAGATGTGAGCTATTTTTTAGCAGGTTTTTCGATATCGGGTGACGGGGGTGGGCTAGATCGTGGAATCGCCGCAGGGATTCGACAGGGCTCGTTTTCACGTGGACGGCCGCCCCGGTTCAAATACTATTTTCAGAAATGAAAGCATCGGAGTAAAACTGGTTCCCTTAAAAAACGAGGTGAAGGGATATGTTTACCGCCACACAGATCCGCAAGGGCATGATTATCCTGCATAACGGCCAGCCGCATCGGGTGCTTAATTTCCGTTTCACCATGCAGGGACGCGGCTCCAATCAGATCTCCTGTAAATTGAAAAACATCATCACCGGTTCCAATGCCGAATACCGTTTCAGATCGGACGACAAAGTGGAGAAAGTCGCGATCGATCAGAAGGAGCTCGAGTATCTCTACGAAGACGGAAGCCGGTACTGGTTCATGGATACGGAATCGTTCGACCAGTTTTTCCTCGAGCGGCAGGAGGTCGAAGAGGTCATCGGATACGTTCTTCCCAATACAGGGGTCAAGGGAGATTTTTACGAAGGGAGATGCATCGGAATCACTCCGCCGAACGTCGTGCAGTTGAGGGTTGCGGAGACCGAACCGGTCATAAAGGGCGCGACCGCCTCGGGCAACGTGACGAAATCCGCAAAGCTGGAGACCGGTCTGGTGATCCAGGTTCCGATGTTCGTATCGCAGGACGATGTCGTTATTGTAAACACGAGCAGCGGCGAATATCAGGGCAGGCCGGGGAAGGCATGATCGATCGACTCAGTGCTCTTTTTTAAGACAGGGATACATCTTTTCGTAGCGGATTTTCTCACGTTCGTGAGACCGGTCGACGACGTCTTCGTTGCCGGGGAAGTGTTCGGCGATCTGAGTGGAGCGATCACCACTGATATATATTGTATGATGTGAACTGGCTGCAATTCGTTAAATTGATTTCGACGATATACGGGAAGAATCCCCCGGATATTGACTATATCGAATCGCTGGGGCTGCTTGCGGTAAAAATCGGTCAGACCTATGCCCTGCGGCTCGATTTTCTGCCTGAGACGAACTGCCGCCACCTTGCCGCTCTCTACCGACATACCGATTCACTGCCCCCGGCGTCCTTCACAACACTGCTCGATAGGGTTGTTGATGAGCAGTGGCGCGGCAATTTCCGCTCAATCGATGAAACACCGCTTGCCTCCGCATCAGTGGGGCAGGTGCACCGTGCGGTACTTAAAAGCGGTGAGGAGGCGGTGATCAAGCTCATCAAGCGGAATTTTCTGAAGTCGTTTACCCGCGATGTACGGTCACTGCGGCGAATGCTCAGAGCGGTACTGCTTTTTTATCCCAAACTTGCGCGTGTCGCCGATCCGATGGGTATTCTGGACACCATCGAAAGGGGAACGCTCGCCGAACTGGATCTGCGCAACGAGGTGGCCGGACAGGAGACGCTGCGGCGTATCGCGGAGGAGCACGCATCGCGTTTCGATCTCTCGGCTCTGCACTTTCCGGAAATCTACCCCTCACTTTCCGGAGAGCATTACATGGTGTCCGGCTATGTGGAAGGGAAGACCTTCGACGAGCTGCTCGAAGAGGGGGAACTGTCGTACGGGGAGCTTTTGGATCTCTTTCATATTCACGGATTCTTCATATTCTGCGTCGGTACGTTTCACGGCGATATCCACCCCGGCAACATCATCAGGACGCCCGGGGGAACAGTGACCTTTATTGATACCGGTGCCGTCGGACAGGTCGGTACCGCTATGCGCCGGGGACTCTTCACTTTTTTTGACGCACTCAGCGTGTACGATTACGACGCCTGCGCGCACAGCCTCAACGCGATGGCCGAGCGGAGAATCGACGGAGGGGCGTTTTCACGTTTCAGAAGTAAATTCATCAGCCTGTACGGTGACTTTACCAATGCGGACGTGTCGCAGGTAAGCCTTACCAGACGGATGATGGAGACGATCAAGCTCGGTGTGAACAGCGGGATGGTATTCGAGCGGGGCATGTATCCAGTCATCAAGAGCCTGATGTATCTCGACGGCATGGTCCTGCGCTGTAATCCCCGTGTGGTGCTGGTACGT
>JAFGNB010000098.1 GCA_016927235.1 Chitinispirillaceae bacterium | reverse complement strand
GTCAATACCTATTCGGGGATGATCGCCGATAAGAGGGAATTCACGGACGAGTTCGGCATACTGACGCAGGCGGTGCCGGTACTCTATACCGACGGCCAGTCCTACCTGCCGTTCATCTGGGGGATACAAGGCTATATTTATGTTGAGAAGCATTGGATCTATATCGGTTACACCATTCGAAAAAACCTCCAGGAATTTCCTGAACGGCAATAAACCGGCATACCATGCCTTATCACAGAACCGGAGGCGGCAATGAGTGAAAAAAGTGTTATCATTATCGACGATTCGAAATACATTATCGGATTGCTTGAGCGTTTTTTCGTCGACCGGCTTCATTTCACGATCGCTGCAACGGCTTCGGACGGAACCAACGCGATCAACCTTTACCGTAAATTCAGGCCAGACCTGCTCACGCTCGATCTTTCAATGCCGAATAAACACGGCCAGGAAGTCCTCAAAGAGCTGTTAAACGAGTTCCCTGACGCCAATGTGCTCATCATATCCGCTATACGCGGCGACGCGATACTGCAGTGCCTGTCAATGGGCGCCAAAGGATATATTGAAAAGCCGCTCCGCTTTACCAATGCCGATTTTGTGGACGATTTTATTGAAACGGTCAATGAGTCGGTCGGCGGCCGCGAACCCTCGAAATAGCTGCATCAACCGGGCGATTCACGGAAAATTTCGCGGATCGTCTCCTTAAAATCGTCGATAAAGGCGGGGTCGTTGAATTTAAGCGGTTTTTCAATATATCCCTTTGCTCCGCCGTTCATGCATTCAAGCATCGCCTCCCCCCGCACCGCCGAAATCATCAGGATATGTGCATCGGGAAATTCGCGAAGGATCTCCTTCATTGCCGCTGCGCCGGTTTTATTGGGCATGGTGATGTCGAGCGTGATAAGATCGGGCCGATGCGCGCGATACAGTGCGATCGCTTCATTGCCGTCGTGTCCGGTCGCACAAACGGTGAACCCGAGGTACCCTTCAAAAAAATCGACAACCTGTTTGACAAGATATTTCGAATCATCGACAATCACGACGGTTCTTCCCATGCCACCGCTCCTTTATGCCGTTTTTTTTGGATAGAGAAATAATAGATCACTCACGACAACGGTTTCTCCTTATTGACCGGAACAGAAACGGTAACCGTCGTCCCTTTACCGAGGTGCGAATCGACGGCAATGGTGCCCTTCAGTTCGACGATCCTGTCATAGACGATTCGCATCCCCATCCCCCTTCCCGAAATATCGGTTACCTTCGCAGCGGTTGAAATACCCCCCTTGAACAGAAGCGCCGTTTTTTCTTCCTGCGTGAGCCGTTCGGCCCGCCCACGACTGATACTGTTTTTTTCGATGCTTCGTTCAACCACCTGTTCGGTATCGATGCCGCGTCCGTCATCGGCGACGGAGATGATACGGATGCCATCCCTGCATTCAAAGGAGACCTGTATCCGCCCGACGCTTTTCCCCAGTTCTTCACGCACTTCAGGTTCTTCGATGCCGTGATCGACCGCATTGCGGATCACATGGACAAGCACATCGTCCAGACCGTCAAGGACGTCATGCGGGAAAATCGCCGTCTCGTTATTGACAATGAAGTTGATGTTTTTCTTTACCTTTCGCGCCGTCTTAAGCGCAAGTCGCTGGTATTTGCCGAAAAGACTTTTAAGCGGTTTCCATGAGAGCATGACGCACTCTCTGACGAGCATTTTCACCTCCGGATCATCCGCTTTCGTTTCGATGCCTTTGCACAACTCGATGATGCCGTTGATGCGGGCTTCGGGGATGCGCACCGCGATCTCTTCGTCCTTGCCGAAAATGAGTCGGATTTTTGTATGAATATCGTTGATCGACTGATCCATACAGTCCAGCAATCCGTTGATATCGTGAAGAATGTTGTCGCGCCGTTCCTGAACCGGCTCCCGGAGCTTTTCGAGAAGATCCTCGGCCTGGTGGGCGAAATACGACAGCATGTCAAATCCGTACGAGCCGCTGGTGCCCTTGATGGTGTGCAGGTCGCGATAGAGCCGGTCGACATGCTCCTTGGTGATGGCATAGACGGCGGTGGCGGGGTGAGTATCGCGCTGTCTCCGCACGCAGTACAGATGATTCACGATTTCGGCCCTCAGTCCGTGGAGGCGGCTCGAAGTATCTTCGGTAAATTCGACGATCTCATCAGCGGGAGTATTGGCGATGCTGAGTATCGCCTTGACCTCACTCTCGTGTCGCATACGCTCGTCGGCCATCTGCAGGTCTTTCATCCGTTTTTCGGTTTCGTCAAGTGCAAGCACCATGATTTTTACGAGATCGCCCCGTTTGTCGCAGATGGGCTGGTATGAGACGGTGAGGTAGTTCTTCTCCAGAGTATCGGGCGCGGTAAAGAGTTCGATCTGATGAACCGGCGCCAGTCGCTCGAGTTTCACCCACCGCTGCTGCTTGTGCAGCTTCCGGACGAGATCAAGCCAGAGAAGAAACGCCGCCCCCTGTTTCAGATCCAGCCGCAACAGTTCCCTAACGGAGCACCGTGCGACATCACTTACCTTGAGGATGGTGTTCGCGCGTGCGCTGTATTCCTTGTTGACGGTGCCGTCGAGATTAACGGTAAAGAGCCCCTGATCGATATTGTTGAGAATGTCGTTGACCTGCTGCATCTTTTCATCGATGAGGTCCTGCAGGTGATCGGTATACTGCTTGACGGTCGAGCGCATCGTCTCGAAATGACCGGCGAGATCGCCTATTTCGTCATTGCTCTCCTGATTGATGACGATGTCGTAATCGCCTCCGGCGATCGATTTCGTTGAGGTTACCAGTGAACCGATGGGACTGGTGATCCGCGCCGACAGCTTCCTGACGACCGTATAGCCGACAATCAGGGAAAAGACTCCTGTCGAGAGAAAGATCAGGATAAGCAGCTTGAGGGTCGCACGTCCGTCCGCCTGTGCTTCGAGAATCGATCGTTCCATCGAATTGGTGCTTATACCGTAACGGATATAACCGAGAATTTCATCATCGACAACCACCGGTGCCGCAAATTCGATAATGTCGCTCTCCCCACCGGCATACTCTTTAAAAGAGGGGCGCACGAGCGACCCCGCCCACCGTGTAATCGGATCATCTAGGGGTTGACTCGACCGCGGAACTCCTTTCGGGTTATTCAGGGATGCGTATACCCACGGTATGAACTGCCGGTCCATATAGATTCCATACGCCACGTCGTTGTCGTCGGCAACGGTCGATGAGACGAGGTCGCGAATGGCGGTGAATGAGTTGTCTTCGGCCATTCCCCTCATCGCCATGCTGTTGTTTTTTGCGAGTATTTTACCTTTTGCCAGAAGAGAAGCACGGATACTTTTTTTCGATTTTTCACTGTTCCTATTGACGGTAACGATGTTTGAAACGATGATGACCGAGAGCAGCATCACGAATGTCGCCGTAATAAGCAGCATGGTATTGAAGACGAGCTTGGTGCGTATGCTGACGAACCGTTGCATGTTCCTCCCCGGCCGGTGCAAAGCTACGGCGTATGGCCGCTATATTTTACTATCGTTAACCGGTCTGCGGCAACACTGTAATGGAGTTTTGAGGTCGGCCAGATTGAGGGAAAAACCGCACAGCATTTTCCCCGCCCTTCCTTCAATGATCACGCATGCACACATAATATCGGGGAATTCGATCTCGCCGAACACGGCTGTGGCCGGCGAATAGGAGAGACCGCCGTAACTTTTCACCGGCGCTTCGATTGCCTGACCGACGGCGGTATTGAGCGCTTCCTTGAGAAGAGCGCCGTATTCTTTGCGAAAATCAAGCGCTTTTTCGGGTGATACGGTTTGATCCCCGGCGCCGATAATCCGCAAAGCGATTCTGTCGTCGAGCGACAGGATATAATTACCCTCAATGGCACCGGAAAAACCGGAAAACAGGATCATGCGATAGGGCGTGGAGAAGGTCCCTTCGCGGAGCGATTCTTTATTGATGGAAAACTGCGTTCCGCACATGTCGTTGAGCGCCTGACACATTTTCTGTGCGAACAACAGCGTAAAGGCCTTAAGGTAGCCGGCCGGAGGATCGGTAATCACGGTCTCGCTCCCTGCATACGCACCCGTGCGGCACGACGCCTGCAGTCGTCTTCCGTGATGCGGTTCATCATTACCCTGCCGCCGCTTGCGATGCGGCGGCGTTGCCGTAATCATCCCCGATTGTGGCTGCCCCCTCATGCATGACTATTTCATCATCGCCCATGGAAAACCGGACGCCGGAAAACTCACGGTATATTTTTTTCCGCTGATTGACAAATATGACCATTGTCGGCGGGATCAGCTGGCGGCGTATCAGGATTCTGGATCGGCTGATGTCGGCGGCGACAGTTTTTCGGGCGAGAAGCGCAACCGACGCGCCGGCCTTCTCAGCGAGGGCGATGGTGGTGCGCAATTCCTGAAGCGTCTGCTTTAACGCTTCTTTCTGTTCGGCGTTCGCACTCTGAAACCGCTTGATCAGGTCTGCTTGTTCATTCGGATTCAAATGCATTTTTTTCTGCAGCTGGATGATTTTCTTCTTGAGCGCCCTTTCAAGGTTGACGGTTTCCTTGTACGTTTCAAAGCCCTCCGGATCGAAGCCGCAGCTCAGGGTGGTGAGGGTCGCCGTCGAGCCGGCGGAATGCAGGTCGAGGGTTTTCATGCTGCCGATGTCGCCGCCGATCACGCAGCCTTTCCCCCGGTTCGTAAGCCCCTTCCCTTTAACATGCAATACTCCTCCACAGAAGACACGGGCGTGGTATGCGTACTCCTCGACGGTGCAATCACCCTGAACGCGCAGGGTGGCGCCTTGAATAAGTCCGATGTTCGCATCGCCCGCAACGGTCACCCGAGTCCGCTCCCCGAAAATGCCTTTTCCCACCGAAAGTTGACCGCTGCAGGCAATCTCCGCGCCGTCCTCGATGCTCTCCCGTACCGTCAAATCCCCGCAAACAATGCGGAAACCGGCGCAGACCGTACCGTTCACGACCACCGTGCGGCTGAAGACGATGTTTCCGGTTTCGCTGCAGACATCCCCGTTGACAGTGAGTTGCGGCGCCACGTTTACGTAGCGGTCGTTTATCTCCAGAATACCCCGTTCCCGGGCGATGTACCGTATCAGATCGGGCGTACACTGTCTGACGATGCCCTCACCGCAGGTAAAACTGATTTCCTGCATTTTTTCTATAGTGATGGGTTTGCCGAAGACATCGACTCCCGGGACGGACTGAATCATGGGGACCTCTTCGGCAACGACCGTGCCCTCTTTGACTTCTCGAAACCGGCTGACATCGCGGTAATCGATCCGGTCAAGGGTTTGCGCCGGCAATTCGGGGCGCATCGCAATTAAAAGGGTAACCGACCCGGGACGTCCGGCAACGGGCGGACGCCCCCTGCGCAGTTCGAGCATCTGCAGGCGGTTTCCCGCCATGATTGTCCGGATAAAAGCGCCGTCGGGCGGGGCCTCTGAAACGGTGCGCGTGACTTTATCGACGAATGATTCCTGTCCGTAAATAAGCGGCGGTATGCGGCAGAAGAGCGTCAGACGGTCGGCTGATACGAAAAAGGAATCGGCGATATCGTAGGAGCCCGCTGCGTTGATTACGAGAAATCCCGCGGCCTTTGCGATAAATTGATACCCGTCGGGGAGTAATTTCTGCGTCAGGCGCCGTTCGTGGGGAGATGGTTTCACGCTGCGGTTTATGCTTATCTCTTCGCCGTAGACATTCTGTTGCCGTTCGCTGATGCGGACGGTCAATGCAATTTCATCCGCTTTGACGAATACGCCGCCGGCAAGCGCAGCGGAGACGTCATCGTTGCGAACGGCCGCTCCGAGCGCGGTAAGGTTGCGACGAAACAGTTCGGCCTCTTCACCCGAAAAACAGGGCCCCGTTTTTCCACACGTGATCGAAAGCGCCGCTCCTTCGGCAACGGCGACAACGACATTGGTAAGTACGCAGCCGCTTTTATCGGCTCTGGCTACGGCGTCCTTTATTGCCTCCCAACGGATACCGCAGGTGATTTTTTCCCGTGCAAGAGCACTGCGCACCGCCTCGATCGAACAGCCGGGAGGAAGCTCTTTAACGGCGGCCTTCATTTCGTGATCGAATACCTGCACGGCGATCGATGGTTCCATAACGAGACCCGGTTTTCACAGTTTTTCGATAATGTCGTCAATCGTACGCATCAGATTCGGCGCCTCAATAATCATTTTAAATTGATTGAGCGCAAGTGCGACGATCGGCACGATGCTGGTCAATGATTCGGTGATCCGTTCGGCGGCAACGGCGGAAGTGCTCCTGACGCCGAGTGCGCCGAGCGCTGCGGCGCTATGGATGACCGGCACAGCGATATAGCCATCGTCACTTTCTTCCCTGCCGCTTGAAAGAACCCGGCCGAGGAGGGCGCGATGCGCATCCGACGGAGGATTGCCGGCATGGACATGCGTGCGCCCGCCGATGTCGTGCAGAAGGTCGACCCGGCTTGATTCCGTCAATTCGGCGATTATCGTGCATGAAGCCAGAGCGAACGACGGCAGATCCATTCCCTCGATCATTATATGAAGAAGCCGTTTCTGGGCTTCGATAAGGGCGGTGCGCTGCAGCACGCGGCGTTCAAGTTCGCTGTTGATCGATTCGAGTTGCCGGTTTTTCTGTGCAAGCGCTTCGAGCAGGCGCAGCCGCTCCCGGCGCACTCCTGAGAGGTCGAATGCGTTGCGGATAGTGCATTTCATGTCATCATCGTTCCAGGGCTTGTTGATGAAGCGCCAGATGCCGCCGCGGTTGAT
>JAFGNB010000097.1 GCA_016927235.1 Chitinispirillaceae bacterium | reverse complement strand
TTTTAAAATAGTCGAGCGACTGAAGGTTGTTCGGTGTAAGATTTCGTCCTGATGAAAAGGTTGAATGAATCGGTAAAGCGAAATTGAGATTGAGCGTTACCGGAGCGGTGAAGCGATACTGCATCATGGTGGCATACATACTTTGCGATTTCAATCCATTCACCCCGGAACCGCTCGCTGCACCGAAACTGACGCTGTGACGGATATCAAAGCGGGAAGGATCAAGCAGTGAGACGCTTTTCTGTTCGTCACCCGTGGTATAGGCATCTTCATTCTGGGCAAAAACAGCACTCGCCCCCACGATGATTGCCATGAATAGTACCGTTTTCATATCAGCCCCTTGTACCGTATCTTTAAGTACGAGCGGATAGTAAAAATATTGATGTAATAAGTATATATTATTGTCGAGCAACCCACCAACATTTTCCCCTACGGCATGTATTCCTGGAGAATACATATTTTTTATTATTCGTTGAGGCCTCTCCGGGAATGGAGTATACTATATATTATGGGTGCTGATGTAAAAAAGGCTTCGGGTCCCAATATTTTTAATTATTACGATTATCGTAAATATTTGAACGACGTAGTGGCTTATGAACGGCAACGTTCATCCGTATTCTCACATCGGTATATTGTGCAAAAAGCCGGTTTTAAATCGCCGACGGCACTCAAGCATGTCATCGATGGAAAACGTAATCTGAGTCTCGAGGCGGCGAACCGGTTTGCTGCGGCACTGAAAATCGAGGGTATCCCCCGGCACTACTTTCTTACCCTCGTCCTGTTCAATCAGAGCGCTTCGATGGCCGAACAGGAAAAATATCTAAAAGAATTGCTGGAGTTGAAACGGGCTGAAAATCCTTCACGCCTCGATGAGGACCGGTTCGAGGTGCTGTCGCAGTGGTATCATCTCGCAATCAGGGAGATCGTCGGTCTTCCCGATTTTAAAAACAGCGCAAAATGGATCGCGCGGGTCCTCTGTCCTCATATTACCCCTTTTGAAGCTTCCCAGTCGCTTCTTTTACTCAAGCGGTTGGGTTTGATAAAAAAAATAGACGGCAGGATTCAACCGTCGGAATCCATCCTGGCGACTGAAAATCAGTTTCAGAAGGTACATTCGGTAAAAGCGGTCGAGTTTCACCGGCAGATGATCCAGCGTGGCGCCGAATCGATCACCCGATTTTTGAGTGATGAACGCGAGATCAGCGGCACGGTGCTCAGAATCTCCCGGCAGGATGTCCTTAATGTCAAGACGCTGCTGCGTGAACTCAGAAAAAAATTACTGGCGCTGGCTGCCAACAGCCATGAAGCCGATCAGGTGTACCAGTTGAACTTCCAGTTTTTCCCCCTGGTCATTCCCGAACGCAGCAAACGGCTGATTGCCGAGCAGGAGGACGTATGAGCGGAAAATGCTTGGTGATCAGGTTGCTTTTTGCCGCTGCGACCGCCGCAGGAGTTGCATGCAGCGGAGGCGGTGTGGATGTAGGGAATCCGCTCACCGGGACCGTTTCCTATAAATCGTCCGAAAAAAGTGCCGCTGTAGCGATGATAGTTCTCGCAAAACGGGGTGCTGATCCTGGATGGGGAGGGGAACAGCACTGTATTCCGGAAGAGGGTTTGGGTGTTTGTGCCGAACCTATCTATTTTGACACGACGTATACCGATGATCAGGGCGCCTTCCGGTTCGATACGATATATCCGGGTTCCTATATCCTTGTTGCAGCGTGTAACGGGTTTCTGGCTCTTGAATACGTCGAGCAGCGGGCTTTTCAAGATAATGAGGAGGTGTCGCTCTATCTGGACGAACCGGCGACCGTGCAGATAAAAACCTACGATACCTCCGATACCTCCGCACTTCATTTCCGCGGAGTCAGAGTCGCCGGTACCGGGTTTATTGACACTGCTGATGAAAACGGGGAGATGATACTCAGGGAAGTTCCGGAAGGCGAACTGGATTTGATTCTTTACCGGAGTGACGCGGTAAGCATGACCTTTCATTCGTTGCGCGCCGAAGCAGGAGGAAATGCCGAGCTCTATATCGACCCCGCAATGCCGGTATCATACTGGACCCCACATCCATGCGGATATCGGGATCCGCTCGGCAGGCCTTACCTCTTGGAAACGACCATTCCGGCACTTATGGGTGACAACCCGATTGTTCATTCACCCCTGCACTCTTACGATGTGCGGATCAGTTTCAGCCATCCGATGGATGCGGTAAGTACTACCCAGGCTATTCATGGTTTTTCGGATGATGCCGCCACGACGATTCAGTCGCTTTGGTGGGAGGGAAGTAACGTAGTGTATGTTTCCCTCTGCGTTTCCGATACGGTCGGTTCCTGCGATACCTCTGAATCACGATTCGGAGAAGGGGTCACCTACGGCGTTACCATCGACACAACAGCACAGACCGCTTTCGGCGTTCGTTTCGCCCACGAGGCGACCGTACGGTTTATTCCGAACCCATGACGGGGAGAGACGCATGGCACTTATCTGGAAAATACAGGCAACGGGTTGATTTGCATGGCGTATGCGAGTGCCCATAATGTAGAATTAAAAGAATCAGGACGACACGACGATAAACGTGGAGGCTGTATGAGGAAATATATATTTGTTGCGGGAATGATGGTGCTGGCGCTGTCGGCGGGAACCATGTCGCGGACGCTGTTTTCCGATGATTTTTCCGATGAGGCCGCATCGAATCAGCTCTGGATTTCGAACGTCGAAAGCGTCAAGCTGCAGTTTTCAAACGGGACATGTACCGTTACGAATACCGATACGGACTATTCCGGCATAGCTTCGCATACGTTTTCCGAAAATGATAAATCCTCCGTCTTTACGCTCAGCGGTAAAATCACGCTCGAAAGCGCCTCCATGGCGGCCGGATTTGTCTGCTGCCTTTCGGTAAGCGGAGCGGCACAGGGATATTATATTTCCATCAGAGGGGACGGCATGGTAGGGGTGACGAAAATCAACTCGTCGGGGAGCGGAGAAGTAGTCCTCAGCCACAGCAGCGCCTATCTGACCTCCGGTACGAACGAGTTGAAAGTGAGTAAAAAGGACGATCAGTTCACTATTTTCTGTAACGGTCACTTCGATGCAAGGTTTACGGATGACGATTTCGCCGAGGGAAATATAGCGCTGCTCGTTGCTCCGAAAACGACCGCCGTATTCGATGATATTCTGATGACCGATGACTTTGATACGACCGGCCCCCCCACCTGCTTCGCTGATGATTTCAATGACGGCGACCTGGTCGGCTGGAGCAGTTTCGGCAGTGAAGGAGTGGAGGTGCGGATCGATGAGAGTACGTTGCGTATCACCACGGCAAAGGAGCAGGATCATTATCAGGTTGTCGACCTGCCCCTCAAAGAGTTCGTCATGAGGGTCGTTGTGTCCCTCCACGGAGGCACCACCCAGAATCTCTACGGACTCTTTATCTGCGGAACTCCTGAGGGTACCGCAACGATACCGCTTGCCGGATTCGGCATTACCGGCGGCAGAAGTTTCGCTGCATTTTCCGTAGGACAGACAACCCTCTCGCCCAACAGCCATATCAGGGGAGCCCCCTACGTCTCATCGACCGGGGATACGACTTTTTATAAGGATACCCTCGAGGTAATCAAAAGGAACGCTTCCGGCGATTACTTTTTTATTGTTAACGGCGATACGCTCACAAAGTTTGCCGGCGTCAATTTCGATGTCACCGGAGCGGGCATGTTCTGCCTCGACAGCCTCGATGTCGTCTTCGATGATTTTGTCGCTGCGGAAGGCACCACCGGAGAGTGCCCGGTCCGCCACCTTTCGCTGTCAGGAGTTCAAAGTAGGAATCTGCGGATAGGGGGCAGGGTCGATGCGCGTCTGTTCGACCTTTCGGGCAGATTGATTGCACGGGAAAATGCAGTCTCACGGGCGGACGTTGTTCCGGGGGTCTATTTACGCCGCGATGCCATCCGGCCGCTGTTTCTGATCAATCAACAGTGATCGGACGTGGATGAGGGAAATCCGTTCCCTTACATCAAAGCCTTGATTGCATCGGCGATGATGGCGATTCCTTTTTCGATTTTTTCTTCAGGGGTATAGGAGAACGCCAGACGGAACGTATTGTTCCTGACGCCGTGAGGATCAAATGCACTGCCGATGACGAACGCGGCCCCCTCCGCCATGGACCTGCTGAGTACTTCTGTCGAATCGATCGTGGGCGGGAGGGTGACCCATACATAGAATCCGCCCTTCGGTGTGGTCCACGACACCCCGTCGGGCATGGTTTCCCCCAGAGCGTCAAGCATCAATTTCGCACGGCGGGCGTATATCGGGCGCACCCATGCCACATAGGGAGCCAGTTTTCCGCGGGAAAGATATTCATGAGCCAGCACCTGGGTAAACGTCGGGCTGCAGGCGTCCATCGACTGTTTGGCAAGTTCACATTTTTCGATAACAGGCTGCGGTGCGAGCAGCCATCCCAGACGCAGGCCGGGGCCGAAAATTTTAGCGAACGTTCCGACATAACAGACCGGCAGCGATTCACCGGCGCATGCTTTAATCGGAACGGTGAGGGGTTTGTCCGCTTCGTCAAAATAGAGTTCACCGTAGGGGTCGTCCTCGAGAAGGCAGAACGGACGGCCGCTGAGCAGTTTAATGAGCGCCCTTTTCCGTTCTTCGCTGTAAATGATTCCCGCGGGATTGTGGAAATGCGGGCTCAGATAGAGCATTTTTATCTGCGACGCCCGGCCGTCAATCGTTTTTTCGAGTTTGTCGATATCAATGCCGTCACTGTCGAGCTCGATTGAGGTAAGGTTGGCGCCGTAGGATTTGAACGCCGCGACTGCACCGATGAAGCTGGGATACTCGGTGACGATAAGGTCGCCCGGATCAATTAGGACTTTCGTCATCAGGTTGATCGCCTGCTGCGCTCCGGTGGTGATGATGAGCCCCTGTTTTTCGAATGGAAGTCCGCGGGATTGCAGGTAGCTTTTAAGTGAATCAAGCAGTGGGGGGTATCCAGGGGTGGGGCCGTATTGCAAGGCAACCTGTTTGGCATTACGGGAGAGGCCGTTATACAGTTCGTCGAGCACATCAACCGGAAAAAGCTCATTTCCAGGCATCCCTCCGGCAAAGGAAATGATTGACGGGTTTGCCGCGAGTTTCATGAGATGCCTTATCTCGGAAGAGCGCATTCCCTTTGCATTTACCGAAAAATCCACCATCGTACAAACTTCCTTCCCATTGAAACGGAGTGGCGATATGCGGTATGATCACTTCCCTGACGCCATTATCGGAATATTTCTTCCGAAATCGGACCCTTGTTGTACGGGACTGTAGTAAAATAGTAATACCCCGCTCTTAAAAAAAGAGGGAATTATTTGTTCCGTTTATTGAATAATCAAAGGCCGCCGAAGTAGATTTTAACTTCATTACACGTTACATCGTTTCCGGCAGGACGACAACAGCCATGGTCGGAAACCGTAAATTCATTTTAAGGGGGGCGTACGGTGAAATACCGGTTGATGATTGTTGGTGCGGCAGTGATTTTATACGGCGGCTCTGCGGTTCCGGCAGCTGAAATGGATGAAATAGACCGGGAGATCGCGCGTTTGAAAAAGGAGATCAGCCGTGTACAGTCGCAGCGGCACGATGAGGCAAAAGAGGCTAAAAAAGAGCAGGTGGAGTTTGAAAGCTACCGTGAACGGACCGCATCACGAATGGCCTCCGTTACCCGGCAGACCGATTCGATCAGGATGTTGCTCCAGCAGACGAACCGTCACAACGATTCGATAAATGCCGCCTTGGCCTCAGTAACTTCACGGATACGGGAGCAGGATTTGCAGCGTGAAAGGCTTCGTGAAGTCATTCTGCGTGCGGCAAAGACGCTTCAGGGTGAAATAGACCATTTCACTCCGCTTATACGTGAGCAGTACACAGGACCGACCGGGTATCTTGTCGGAGAGATTGAGGCCGGAACCGTGGAGAATACCGAAGCGTTTTACCGGCTGTTCCGGATTGTGTGGGACCTAAGAACCGTGTGCAGGGAAATTCAGGTGGTCGAGGTCGCCTCACCTATTCCACAGATGCGCGGCACGGTTTACCGGTTGCGCATAGGGTCGGTTTTTGAAGCGGTCGTTGACATGAAGGGGGAGAAGGCTTTTCTTTGGAACCCCGCAGACGGCGGCACAGCCGGATGGGTGGCACCGCCTCGACGGGAGGACGCGGCTTCGATTCTTGCCGCAGTAAGGATTCGTGAGGGCAAAACGGTTCCCGAGCTTCTTCGTCTGCCGTTTGGAACGTATTCAGGACAGGGGGAGGACGGCAGTGACGACCAGTAAGGCCGGTTGTTTCCTGATGGCGCTCCTTTGCGCGATGCCGGTTTTCGGTGCGCGGCGTGCTCCGGAGGTAGACGAACGGAACAATGAACTGGCGAGACTTAAAAACCGTCTCACCATGGCGCGGGATTCCCTTCAGCGTGAGATAGCGCAGCGGTGGCGTGCCCGCGAACGCGCCGTTGAGCAGCGGGAAGTTGATAAAGAAGATATCGCCCGTTTGATCGAGCTGCAGGAAAAGGCTTTCAATGCGGCGATTGCCGCACGGGAGGAGGGATACCGACTCGAACGGCAGCTCGAAACCGCCATGAAAACCGTCGATGAAAAAAAACAGGAGCAGCGGTATATACAATCGGTAGTGAGTGAACTGCTCGAAAAGGAAGCCGAAACTATTACCGGTTTCTTTCCGACGGATATTGATTCGGCCCGCGAACGACTGAAGAGCATCAGGAGCGATTTCGGCCGGCGTTCCAACAGCATCGCCGCCGTCGAAGCGTTCTCCCGTTACGCGGTAACGTCGATCAGTCGGGGTACGCTTTTATCAACGTTGAAAACAACGGTGCTTCCCGATGATGAGCCTGCCCGGACGATGACGGTCGCTCGTTTCGGCACGGTATTCGCCTATGGGATGGATGAAGACGGAAATATCTACACGATAGGTCAGAGCGGCGGGGAGGGGGCCGAGCGGTACCGTATCAAACGGATCGATAATCCGCTCCTGTTGCAGCAGGTATCGAAGAGCTTCGGAACCTGGACGGCAAAGGGACGACCGCAGGGAAGCGTCACCGTTGATATCATGCAGAGCGACCTTTCCGGGATGCTGATCACCGGCCGGACAGAAACGGCGTTTATGCGTGCGAAAAAGTGGTTCACCGCCGGTGGGCCGGTCATGGTGCCGCTCGGGATGCTGCCGCTTTGGGCATTCGTTTTGATACTTCTGAAACTGGTGCAATATATCGGCCGGCGCGGGTCGGCCCGAAGAACGTTTTCGCGTATGGTAAGCATGATCGAGAGAGGCGACACTGAGGGCGCACGGACGTTTATTGCGCAATGCAAAGGAGGTGCGGCGCGTGCGGCGGAAGTGTGCTTCAGTACGGCGGCTGTTTCCCGCCAGTCCGCTGAAAGCGCCTTGAAGGAGGTGCTGGCGTCGGAGACGTCGAAATTCGGCTCGCACCTTAATACCTTGGCGGTCATTGCGGGAGTGGCGCCGCTGCTCGGACTTTTGGGAACGGTTACCGGAATGATCCGGCTTTTCGAGGTCATTACCCGTTACGGGACGGGGGATCCGAAACTGCTCGCCGGGGGTATTTCCGAGGCGCTCATTACTACCGAGGCGGGACTGGTGATCGCGATTCCACTTCTTCTTGTCCATAATTTTCTGCGGAATTATAAAAACGGCATCATCACCGAACTGCAGCTCGGCGCTTTACGGATTATCAACCGCCGGTTTCCGGAGTCGTGACCGTGGTATCGATTGTGCTGCAGACAATAAATCAGGGCGGATGGTGGATCATGTGGCCGATCGTGGGCACTTCGCTTGCGGTCTGGTGGCTCGGTCTGTGGAAATGCTACCGGCTCGTCAGCCTTTCACGTGCGAGAAAACGTTTCCTGTCGCTCTGGAATGCGGAAAAGGGGACAATATCCGCTTACAGGTCCACGGGCAGCGATCAGTACGACCGGTTGTGCCAATATCTGCATTCGGATACGGTTTCGGCGGGAACTTTTCATGCGCGCTTCAAAGAGTTTCTTCTCGAAGCAACCATTACCATGAATGCGGGTTTCACCACTATGGCCGTCATGATCACGATCGCCCCGCTTCTCGGCCTTCTGGGTACCGTTTTCGGCATGGTCGAAACCTTCAAGGTGATCACCCTTTTCGGCGCCGGTAATCCCGCGCTTACCGCCGAGGGAATTTCGATCGCACTGTTGACCACCGAAGCGGGGTTGACCGTCGCATTTCCCGGCATGCTGCTCCATACGTTTATCACCAACCGAAAAAACAGGCTGCAGCGGCAGCTCGCGAGTGACGGGGCGACACTTATACGCCAGATGAAAACCACAACCGATGAGCGGCGGCAGTGATGTTGTTCGAGGATAATCCGGTACAGACCGACGATGAACAGGATGCCGGTGTCAATATAAGTCCGCTTATCGACATGGTATTCATCCTGCTGATCTTCTTCATCGTCACAACCAATTTCAATCGGCAGACGGGTGTTGACGTTGCAAAACCAAAGGCGCAAAGCGCAACCTATCAGGGCCAGAAAACCATTCTCATCGGGATCACCCGCGAAGGGACCATTCACCTGTTTGGAAGGCAGGTCGGCATCGACCGGCTCAAACATCTGATTGCGCAGGAGGTCAAAAAACAACCCGATGCGTCAATCGTCATTGTTGCCGACAGGCAGGCGGTCATAGGTAAAGCCGTCGAGGTGATGGACCAGTGTGCGCTTGCGGGCGCCAGGCATGTCTCCATTGCGGCCGACAGGGAGTAAGATGCGCCGGGCGGTTGAAGGAACGGCTGCCGCCTTGGTTATTTCCGCGGCGGTTTTTTTCGTTAATCTCGGGCTTTTTTCACTTATTCCGGTGCTCCACCGGATATTTGTCGATACCGTCACTCAGGCGGTATCGAAACGGCCCCTGCAGAAAATAATCATGGAGTATAAAAAGCCGGAGCAGAAGGAGACGGCCCCGCGTGAAAGGCGTATCCGCCGCATTGTCGCGCCAAACCGCAGACGCGGTGCATCAGAGCTGCAGTTCAAATTCACCCCTGATCTGACGGTGGAGGGCACCGGCGAAGTAGCCTCCATGGAACAGCAGGAGCTCGAGGCGGTTATTTTTGAGGAGGGTGAAACCGACGAGGCGGTGGTGCCGCTTTATCAACCGTCAATACC
>JAFGNB010000009.1 GCA_016927235.1 Chitinispirillaceae bacterium | reverse complement strand
TCGGCATACATCATGATGAGGCGGCGGTAGGCGTCGTACGCGAAACGGGGGTTGCCGGTCTTCTCGATGAGACCCACGATCGTTTCGTCATTCAATCCGACATTCAGTACCGTATCCATCATGCCCGGCATGGAACGTCGCGCGCCCGAACGCACCGAAAGCAGCAGAGGATTTTTCGTATCGCCGAACTTTTTACCCATCAGGTTTTCCACTTTCGAAAGTGCTGCCGCGACCTGACCGGGTAGTTCCTTCGGGTAGCTTTTTTTATTGTCGTAGTAATAGGTGCACACGTCGGTCGTAATGGTGAACCCGGGAGGAACCGGCAGCCTCAGAGCCGCGTGCCCGGCCATCTCGGCAAGATTGGCGCCTTTACCGCCAAGAAGGTTCTTCATCGATTCATTGCCGTCAGCCTTGCCGCCTCCGAAAAAATAGACGTATTTTGACATATTTATTAGACCTCCGCCTGATTTGTTGAGGAAATTGGTTGGATTTTCGTTGCCTGCATTGGTTGTTTCTAGTAAGGAAAAAAGGTCGCCTCCCCGTTAAAACACTCGATGGAAGCAGAGATAAAACAGTACAATATACATCCGAATAACCGGAGGTATCAAGAAAATGGGGTATCCCGTTTCTCCTTGAAAGATCGTCATTGATCCATGCGGTGACATGATGGTAAATTGATCTGTGAACCATGAAACGTGAAGCACTTGCACTCCTGCTGCAACCGTTTAAGAACGGTCTCATCCCGAGAACGTTACTCAGGGAATCGCTCGGCCGTTTTTTCGATACCCTGTTCGCCATGCTGCAATCATTTCCGCAGCTGCGATTTAATATTGTCATCCCCGGTTACCTGCTTGAGTGCGTCGACCCGCTTCTGATTGCCCGTCTGCGGGAACTGTGCAAAAAAAACTTTGTCGAGCTGATTTGTACCGGCTATACCGAACCTTTTTTAAGCCTGTCCCCTCCCGATCTGACCGTTAAAAATATCCGTTCCGGTTGTGATAGTATCGAAGAATTCACCGGCAAACCCCCGCGCGGATTTCTCCCCCCGTTTTCCAACTGGGAACCGTCGCTTATTGCTCAGTTACGGGTAATGGGTTTCCGCTATACGCTGCTCTCCAATGAGTTGTTTTCCGATGAAACGAGAACAGCCTGCGGGTATTGGGTTGCCGAGCATGCCGGAAGCACGATCGGTCTGATCGGCACCAATGTGATAAATTATACGCACCCTCATACCGAGTTCATCGAACGATTGCGGATGATGTTCCACAACAACAGTCGTCCGGGCCCGGATCCTTTTATTACCCTGCACTATCTTCTGCCGCTCTGCACCGAAAAAACCGATGATGCATTTCGTTACCTGCAGTTTACGGTTGAGGAGATCGACAAACATCTGCTCAACTATCAGCCGGTCTGCCTGAGCGAGTTCCTCAGTACGCTCAGTCCGGTCGGGCTGCAGTACATTCCAACCAGCCTGCAGATCGAAAGGAGAGGAGCCGTCGATCTCCATTTTCTTAATTATTTATTCTCTTTCGACCAGATCGGTTTTATGCAGCGGAAACTGCTCGATATACATGACCGTCTCGTCATGTCAAATGCGAATCGTCCCGCAGCGCCGCTTCTGCGCGAGCTTTTTTTCGTCCAGGACATCAACCGGTTCCTGCCGGGCGGCGACGCCGGTTTTGAAATTGATGCCGACCGTCGAACCACCTATTCCCGTCTTATCGCCATCGACCGGGAAATCCACGCGCTGAAGAAAAGTGAAGGCGGCCGCGTAAGGATTACCGATTTTCTCCGAAACGGTGGAAATACCATCATTCTCTCAAATACTAATCTGAAAACCTTCATCGATCCCCACCACGGCGGACAGATTATCGGATTTGATTTCAGGCGGCGGCTGGTTAATTTATGCAGTGTTTACAATCCGATACGGCACCGTCAGCCGGATATTATCGTTTCGAATTCCTCCCGTACCTGGTTTCTGGACCGCATTCTTCCCGACTTGGGCGACGAACCGGTCGACGGTGCGCAACTTACCGGTGATAGAACGGATTTTCATTCGGCCGAATTTGACCACCGGATCCGGAAAACCGCTTCCGGGATCACGGTCAGTCTGGTGCATACCGGTTCGTTTTCCACCGGTGAAAAGCAATGTCCGCTTCAAATGGAAAAGGTGTTCGGTCTCGAACGGGAGAGTCCGGAACTGCTGTTCATCTATCAATTTACCAATCCCTCGCTCATGACCTACCGATTTACTTTCTCAACGGAACTTAATATTTCCCTCGCCGGTATTACCGAGGGATCGGTGGACCTCCTGGCCGGGAAAAACAGCTATAAACATATTGGGAATCAACAGCTTCGTCTTCCCTCGCTCATTGCCTGGAGTATCGTCGACCGCACGGGCGGCGTTCGTCTGCAGATGCAGACGCAGAAACCGCTGACCCTCTGGTGCCTTCCTTCAGTTACGCCCGACGGCGCTCCCGAAGGGTTACGGATCATCCTGACGGCACCCGTCGCGCTTGAACCGAGTGCACAGGGTAAACTCATCGGAAAAATCCTTTGCAAAACGATTAAAAAAGCATCCTCGGAAGAGACGGATGATGCGCTCTGAGACCCTCGACATCACCATAACGGGGCAAGCCGGCGACCTCTGGTTTGTCTTGTCGGGTCCTTTTACCCAGGAACAGGTGCCGACCGTTCGCGAAAAAATCCTAACCCTCATCGACGACGGGAGCCGCTCGTTTGTCGTCGATATGGAAGGAGTGACCTTTATTGATCCGGGAGTACCGCAGCTTTTTCTCCAGCTCCTCAATACCGTCAAAGGGAAAAACGGGACGTTTAAACTCGTCTTCAACAACGACTGCGTCTCCCGCGCCTTTCATCCGTACCGTCACCTCTTTTCCATCTTTCCGGATGCGGAACTTTTAAGGCGCGGCGGTCTCGTCTATTTACTTCTAAAACAGCGTCGTTTTCTTCTCCGTAAAACCGGCATACGTCTCTCACGCCCGGTGGCGTTCTTTCTGCTGATCGTACTCTGCGGTTGGTTTCTCTCGCTTGCATTCATCATTCATCTGCAGAACCGACACATCAGGGAACAGCAGCACGAGTTGCAGGAGCTCACGGAATGGGAAACACGCTCCCGTCTTGAAATTGATAATCTGCGCAGCCGGCTCCAGCCGCTGGAACAGCTCGGCATACTTCGTGACACCGTAAGGGGTCCCTGATGCCTCGACGACGCACGGGGCGCTTCGGGCTGCTTTTCCACGGACGGAAAATCTGGATTTCCGAACTGACCGGCATGATCTTCGTAGCGGTGTTTTCAATTGCCCTCATCGCATTCAGCGGGCGCATTATTCACAATGAATATACTATCCACCGATTGACGGGCATGATTACCTCCGGTAAATCAGACCGGGTGATGCTCTCCCACTTTCTCGATGAACTCCGGCAACGGGTTGCCATTGCAGAACTGCTTTGTTCGATCGTCGGGAAGAGACTTTCATCGGATCTGCTGCTTGAACTCTCCGACATCATCTATCGCAACAGCAGCCAGTTCGGCTACGATCCGCTGCTTCTGCTCGCCGTTATTAAAGTGGAGAGCTTTTTCGAAACCAATGCGCTCGGAAGATACCGCAGCGGTTCCCTCAGCGGGGCGCTCGGCCTGATGCAGCTCAAACCGGCGACCGCCCGTGAAATCGCCATGCAGCTCAACATGGATTTGCTTTCCGAGAAAGATCTTTTCAAACCGGAAATTAACGTGATCCTCGGCGTCGCCTATCTCACTTCAATGATCAGCCGTTTTAAAAGCTTCAAACTCGGACTGCTCGCCTATAATCAGGGACCGGGGGAGGTGAGCCGGCAGCTGGCCGAGAAACGGCCGCTTTCCGTCAAGTATTACCAGAGGGTGCTGCGCTCATACTATGCGTACAAGCAGCGGTCAATCAGGCTGGCCGCGGCGAAAGGGAAGACGGCGATATGCCGGTAATTCACGGGAGCGGTGGGGGCGGATCCGTCCATTTTCTCTTTTTCGCCGCCGATCTGTCGGCGGACGACGCTCACCTTGGTCCGACCGAAACAAAACATGCCGTGACCGTACTCCGGCTGCGGCCGGGAGATCTTCTCCAATTGACCGACGGTAGGGGCTGCCGCGCCGTAGGCAGGTACGAGACCGTCAACGGCAGGGAGATGAGGCTCTCCATAGTCGAACGGACGATACGATGCCGACGACACCCGCGGATACACCTCTTTATCGGTATGCCCGACCGCGTCGCATTCGAAACGGTACTCCTTGACGCAACGGCACTGGGTGTTTCCCGGATCATTCCTATCGCGGCGGAGCAGTGTCAGAAAAGATGGTGGAAGGAGTGGGATAATCACCTGCCCCGTTTCCGCCAGAAGATGATCGTTGCGCTCAAGCAGTCGGTTTCCTGTTTTCTGCCGGAGATATCAGTGCCATGTGTTACTGCCGAAGCAATCGCCGGCGCTGAGGGCTTCGTGATGCTCGCCGATCCGGCGGGGAAACCCGTCAACACCCTATTGC
>JAFGNB010000096.1 GCA_016927235.1 Chitinispirillaceae bacterium | reverse complement strand
TTCAATACGATCCGTTCACTGGTGCTCAGCGCGTCGGTCATGAAAATGTTCTCTTCGTTACACCGGCCAGTGATCGATAACGACCGCTTCTGGAAACACTCGATCGCCTGTGCGATGGCGGCAAAGGCTATTGCGCGTAAATCTATCACCATCCGCATGATGGATCCGGAAAGCGCATTCTGTGCCGGTATCCTTCATGATATCGGAAAGCTTATTTTCAGTGAATTTGCGCAGGAAGATTATTCCGCAGTCGGTGCGTTCGCCAGAAAAAACAATGTACCGTTGATCGAAGCGGAAAAAACGATGCTTGGCATAAGCCATGCCGACATCGGTCGAATACTTGCCGATAAATGGGCGTTACCGCTCGACTTGGAGTATGCTTTGGTTTTTCATCATGAACCGATGAAAGCGGATTCGCTCATTGATCTGGTAACGACTGTGCACATGGCGAATGTTTTTTCACACCGTATCGGCGCGGGGCTCTGGGAGGATGAACCGATCCCTTCCGAATGGGATCAGGCTCGATCGATTCTGCGGATGGGAGAGGCTGATATTGAAGGCCTCCTTCTTACACTCAAGGAGAGTATCGACAAATCCAAAGAATATATCGACATCATAAAATAAGTGGCGGTATGATCCGCTCTCACTTGCCCTATTGAATAAGGGGTAGCTACGGGCGAGAGGTATCGGTTATATCATGAATCAGAAGCTAATTTCCCGGGCTATCGAGCGATTACCAGTCCCATCATCGGTTGTACACCGTATCAACCGTATCATAAGTAATCCGGAGTCATCGGCCACAGCCGTTGCCGAGGTGTTGCGGATCGATCCCACGCTGTCCGGGAAAGTGCTGAAACTTGCCAATTCAGCATATATCGGTATTCCCCGCACGGTGTCGTCGCTGCCGCATGCGGTTGTTCTGCTGGGAATAAAAAGAATCCATTCGATTGTACTGACATCGGAACTGCTCGCGCCCTTTCGTCACACAGTGCCTCTTCCCTTTTCGATCGACCGGTTCCGCCGCCATGCGGTGACGGTTGCTTTTATTGCTGAATCCATTGCGAAACATCTTCGGCGTTATGACGATGCACTTGATGAACATGAACTCTTTTCAGGGGCCCTGCTTCACGATATAGGGAAATTGCTGGCGGGGACAGTCGATCCTGTCGCAGTGACTGAAGTATATGAACAGAGTAAAAGATTGGCAATCCCATTTTACCGGGCTGAACAAGATGCATTTTCACATACGATTTTAGGTCTGCACCTGGCGCAGCAGTGGCAGTTTCCGGTGGAATTGACTGCGTGCATCAGAGGGCACCACACTGCGGCCTGTTTTCCGGAATTGCATCGAGCGGTTTCCGTAATCCATATTGCCGACGTTATGGCGCATCTGCTCGGCTATGCGCTCTATCCCGACGAGAAGACACCGGCAATCGATGAGGCAGCGCTTTCGGCAGTGCGGCTTCCGGTCGAACGGTTGCGCGTTATCGCTGAAGATATCCTGAAGCAGCAGGATCGGATCGGGTCGTTGCTGGAAATTATTGATGGATAGAGCGGTGGTGCCTCCTCTTTTCGATGTATAGATTCGCCGGTTAATAAACATGAACAACAATCGCAGGAGGTAAGATTCTTCCATGAGCCTGTTGGCACGGTTGAAAACGGGAATGAGTAAAACACGCACCCAGATCACATCGATTCTTGGAAGTGAAGGTTCGTTCAATGATGATTTCTTTTTAGCGTTGGAAGACGCCTTGATTTCGGCGGACATCGGCGTTGATTTGTCGATGGAGATCATTGATGGACTGAAAGAACGGATTCGGCGCGATAAAATAGCGACGGTTTCCGACGCTTATGAAGCTATGAAAGCACTGTTGGTAGAGCAGCTGCACGTGCGTCGCCTTGACGGAGATTTTCCACCGAAACCTTGGGTGATTCTGGTTGTCGGCGTCAATGGCGTCGGAAAGACGACCACGATAGGTAAAATCGCTCATGAACTTCGTGAAAAGGGGAAGTCGGTGATGCTAGGCGCCGTCGATACCTTTCGTGCTGGAGCGATTGAGCAGCTGCGCATCTGGGCGGAACGTACAGGGTCTGATTTCGTCGCGCAACATCCCGGCGCAGACGCCGCGTCCGTCGCGTTTGATGCGATGGTGGCCGCCAGAGCGCGGAATGTCGATGTGCTGATTCTTGATACGGCCGGTCGGCTGCATAATAAGATCAACCTCATGAACGAAATCGAAAAAATCGTACGGGTGATCCGGCGCAATACACCGCATGCTCCAAATGAGATACTTCTTGTTGTTGACGCAACAACCGGGCAGAATGCAATAAAACAGGCGGCGGTCTTCAATGAGGTTTTAGGGATTACCGGTCTCGTCATTACCAAACTCGATGGAACGGCAAAAGGCGGTGTTGCCCTGGCGCTGGCGAAAACGTATCGTCTCCCGATAAAAAAAATAGGGATTGGTGAGAGTATCGATGATCTTCAGGATTTTGACGCACCTACCTACATTGAGGCGATGTTCGGTTACTTGACTTAAAACAGTGCACAAACGGCATACTCTATGATATAGTGTTATACGGTCGGCCCTCGATGAATAACGATTAGGGAGCTTTATGGATAATCCGGTGTGGTCTTTTTTCTTCCGGCCTCCGCAGGAGAAAATGTCAAATATCGCGCTTATGAAGGAACTGCCGGTTTTCGATACTTTGACAAATGGTGAGCTGGTGCAGATAGAGCGGGTATTGCATGAGCGCCACTACGCTCCCGGTGAAGTCGTTTTCAACGAGGGGGAACCGGGAGCGGGACTCTATATTATTAAAAAGGGGGAAATATCCATTCGGAAAAAAATAGCTGGCGGCAATGATCTACAACTGGCGGTTATTCCGGAACGAAGTTTCTTCGGTGAACTGGCACTGCTTGATGAGATGCCGCGAAGCGCCTCTGCGATAGTTGTTACACCGGCGATACTTTATGGGTTTTCCAAGCCGGACCTTGAACATCTTCTGGAGAGAAACCAGCGTCTAGGGATTAAAATAATCCTGAATTTATCAAAACTCGTCAGCAGGAGGCTCGTTAAATCGAATGAAAACCTTGAGCAGGTTCAGGCCGAATTGAATCGTTTAAAAGAAAAAGAGGCGCATTAAAAAATGCAGCGTGGTGCGGTAAATCAGATAATCCGGTGTGGGTTCTATCTGCTGGTTGCTATGGTTACGGTGGTTATTCTCTATTCCATAAAGATTCTTTTTTTCCCACTTGTTATCGCACTGCTCCTCAAATTCCTTCTTCAACCTGCAGTTAATTTCCTCGAAACGCGGGGTATGAGACGCCTTACCGCCCTCATAACGCTTTATCTCATCATTATAACTGTGGCGGGTGCTGCGCTTTTTATTGTTATGCCCCTGTTGATGAAAGAGGCACGTAATTTTTCCGCACATCTTCCCCTGTATGATAAAATGCTTGAGGGAGCGTTGGTGAAAGTTAGGGAACTGATCCTGCAGAAATTTCCCTCCGCTGCAGTACCCGATTTCTATGCGTTAGTGCATGGATTTTTCGAAGCGAAGAGCGCACATCTGATCGAATCCCTTCCTCACTATGTTTCGACAGCAGCCTCGATGCTTTCGATTGCGGCTATTGTTCCTGTGATTGCTTTTTTTTATCTTGCCGATGGACATCTGATCCAGAAAGCACTTTTGCGCCTTGCACCGAACCGCTATTTCGAAATGTTCGTACTGCTTTCCGATAAAATACTGGGGGCAGTGCAGGCTTTCATTCGCGGTCAATTGATCGATGCGCTATCAGTCGGTGTAATGACATCGATTGGTCTGGCGCTTATCGGTCTGCCGTATTTTTTGGTAATCGGCATCATTGCAGGGCTTGGTAATCTTATTCCGTATCTTGGTCCGGTCATTGGATTCATTCCAGCATTTATTGTTATACTGGTAAGTCCGCTGGGATTCAGTGCCCTTGGATTATTGAAAGTGATTATTGTCTTCGTAACGGTACAGTTTATCGAGGGCACATTTATTTATCCGCTGGCGGTTGGAAAAAGCGTTAATCTTCATCCATTGGTAGTCATTGTCGGGGTTACCATCGGCGGAATGATCGGCGGGATTGTGGGTATGCTTATTATTATTCCGATGATATGCGTAGTAAAAGTAACCCTCGAGGTAATGTATTCTTATTTAAAGCAGTATTCAATCATTTGAAAGGCACGGTGTGACCAACCGGTATTCATTACCTTTTCCCATAAAGTTTTTTAACTTTTATATCGGCGATGTCCGCACATGCTTCGATGACACGTTCGATGCGGATAAGTTGAACGGCGGTCATAATAAGAAATGCGGCGATCAATGCCGAAAGCACGGAAAGGACGAAAAAGACCATAACCGCAGACTCCTTTTAAAGTACCCGTGATGCGCTCATTGCGGGTCGACGCAGTTTGTTGCGCTGATATCTTCGAAATCCCGCCAGGGCGATCATTGCTGCGTTATCGGTACACAGGCTGTTGTGAGGGGTAAAAACCGTGCCGGGGAATTGCCGATGAAGCGTTTCACGAAGACGGTTGTTGCACGCCACGCCGCCGACCAATACAATACGGTCGATACCATTCTGCTGGGCTGCATGCCGTGCATTTCCGACAAGTGAATCAATGACCGCCTGTTGAAAGGCGTTGCAAAGAGCGGGGCGTTGGCGGGCCACCTCCAAAGGATCTTTACCGTCGATAAAATATTTAACCGCGGTTTTCAGCCCTGAAAAGCTGAAATGAAGCTTACCCTGCGAGCACCGGGCTACCGAAAACGAAGGACATTGCCTGGTATCTCCTGAAAATCGAGCGGCTTCCTCCTCGATGAAGCGGCCTGCCGGGTACGGAAAGCCCAATAATTTTCCAACTTTATCGAAGGCTTCACCCGCTGCGTCGTCAACAGTTTCTCCCAAACAAATAAATGTATCGAGGGAATCGACACGATAAAGTGATGTATGTCCACCTGAAACGACAAGGGCTAGAAATGGAAATGCGACAGAGCTATTTTCAAAAAAAACGGAACATATATGGCCTTCGAGGTGATTGACGCCGGTTATCGGTATATTCCAAGCGGTGTGGAGGCCCAGGGCGAAGCTTATACCGACAAGAAGCGCTCCCGCCAAGCCCGGGCTGTCGGTTACCGCGATAAGATCCACCTTGCCGGGAGTTATTTTCGTGCGCGTAAAACAGGATTGGGCAAGGCGGTCTATTTTTTCGAGATGGGCACGAGAAGCCACTTCCGGCACAACACCGCCAAAGTCGCGGTGTTCCGTTTGGGAATAGATCGCATTGGCAAGAATCGTTTCATTATTTAAAAGGGCAACGGAGGTTTCATCACAGGAGCTTTCGATTCCTATCGTTATCATACGGCGTTCTATTTTGCAATCGAACGTAGCTCTGGCCTGTTGTTGAATAATGTCAGCAGTTCCCGATCACAATTAATGAATCCGAATGAACCGCCTCGGCCGATGATAAGATACTTAATTTTTTCAAGATAGTCCATCTCATTGTCGTACATAAAGTTTATTCCGGACAGATCGATAAGGATAGAGGGATTCTGACGGGTATGGAATATCCCGTTTATCTTTTTCCATAATGTCTGAAAATCGGCATCTCTTGTCGTTTCGGAGTAGAGTTTGAGAGTGTAGACATCATGCGGTATAATAGTTCCCGGCGTTTCGGTGAAGGACCCGCCGGAATTGGTTGACTGAATGGGATATTTCCCGGTACCGGCAGATGATGGCCCCCGGATCGTATTCGGCGCTTCGGTCGATTCCGTCGGACCCTGATACGGCTCCGGCGCAGAGAAAGAAGCGGCTGCTGCATACTCGATGATGTCGTTATTCGATGCTGCCGGCGGACTGATGGTCGATTGTTCCCTGGGAGATCCTTGAAGATGGGTAGACTGTTCAGTGCGTTCAAAATTGCCACGGATATTGCGAACAATCTGAATCGTATCTTCACCCCCCACTATCGGCAGAGCGACATCTCCCCCGAGCGGTTCCGTTGATTCGATGACCGAAGCACTTACTTCGGAAGGATGCTGAGTAGTGTAGCGTTCTTTTTTTAACGCATCGAATTCGAGTGATTTTTTTTCGATTTCGCGTTCGAGGATCGTCGTTTTTGAAGTGAGGGATGCCAGATAGATCCAATCAATAATAGAAAGAAAGACTGATACAGCCATTATTGAGACTAAGATGATAAATAGGATGTCAAGTGTCGGCATAGTATCAACTGGCGTAGCTTTTTTAAGACCAATTATGACACAATAATAAATAAAATGGTACATCAATTATATCATGACGATGTTTTTTTTTCGAGTGTATTCCCGGGGATCGAGCAGGTAAACGGAATCATGAACAGTATGCGCCATTCGAGTACTTTGACTTTCCTGTCCGGAGATGAATTTTGAACCTCGCGCCCGTATATTGTATTTTGATCGTTGAATATTAATTATGGTGAACTGCGGTATGATAATGAATACGTTGTCGGTGCCCAATGAACGGGAGCACGGAACGTGCCCGTAACATAATTTCAAGGAATGGACATTGAAGCAATTCTCAATTCTCATTGCCGACGATGATGAACAGGTATGCCGGATTCTGCAAGATCTTTTCAGACGTGAAGGTTACGTGGCGTCGGCGGCCAAAAATGGAAGAGAAGCGGTTAAGCGGATTTCAGAAACATATCCCGACCTGGTGATCTCCGATATTAAGATGCCTGTTATGGACGGGTTTGAGCTTTTTACAATAATGAAAAAAGAATACCCTTTTATCAAGCATATCATGATGACCAGTTATGATGTTGACCAATACATAAAACATATTCGTAAATACAACATCGGAAACATTCTTGTCAAGGGATCCGATTTCAATCTGGCCGAAGTTGCGGCATATGTGCGCGCCATATTGACAGGAGACATTTTTGGATTAGAGCGCTATTTTAAAAGGTTTACCTGCCAGCAACTTTCCATAAGGAGCTATGAAGAGGCGAAAAATGCCTATCGTCTTATTACAAAGAGCTATTCCGAAAAAAAAGGGCTCTTTCTTGAAGTCGCTATTGATGAATTGATTTCCAATGCCATATTCCATGGCGTATTGCAATTTACACACCTTCCACGTGACCAGTGGTTGGAAGATATTCGGGTCCCTCAAGAGAGTGCGGTGCAAGTCAAATGGGGTTCCGATGAGGAAAAGATTGGTATCTCAATTGAAGATCCAAAGGGGAATCTTAAGAAGCATGATGTTTTAAAATGGCTTGATACTCATCACCGGTCGAAGGAAAATGATGAACATGGCAGAGGCTTTCTACTTGTCCGTAATTTAATTGATCGTTTGATTGTTAACATCGATCCTGGGAAACGAACTGAATGTATTATTATTCAGCATTTTCAACGATCTCAAAAGATTTATAATAAACCATTATTGATTCAAGAATTGTAAAAAAAGTAACAAAGCACATAATTCGGCAATAATTACCGAAAAATGTCTTTTTAACATTTATTAAATATTTCAGTTAACGCTTCAATAAAACAATTATTTAATAAATCCAATTTTTTAGATAAGAAGTTACTATTCTGTTTTTGGCATAAAAATAGCTCGTAGTTCAACTTTATGGCTATAATATTCCAGATGCTGGTAATTGATGATGATGCTGATTTATGTGAAACGTTGAGAAAAAACCTTGTACGTTTGGGATGTGAAGTTACAATAGCTGATACTGCAGAAAGTGGGCTTGAGCAGCTGAAAAGTGCGAAATTTGATGCGGTGTTTGCTGCACTTTGTGTAAGGGATATGGGTGGGAGAAGCATCGCACGCTGGGTAAAAGACAGGCTGAATGGAACGAAATTTTTTATTGTAACGAGCTGGAAAGGGGATCTGGAGCCAAACCTCCTGAAACTTGATGGAATACATGATGTTATTCATAAACCGATAAACTTTAGTGAGGTTCGCGATAAAGTATTGGAACATTTAGGATAATTTTTATTGGGAAGGGGGTTCAAGGTCGGTCAGGCAGTAACTATTTTGCAACAGTACCTTGAACCCTTTTTATTCTATAAAATAAGGTAAACGATTCTTCATTAGCGGAAAATGTGAACTGAAACACATGTTTTTTAATCGTTTAAATATAGATAAGTCTGAATGAGCTGAAAATATTATAATAGTAAATTGCTGTGACACGTAAATAGTATGAACGAAAAATAAAATGTCATACACCAATTAATAACTTGATTATTTCTATTTTTTTTTCTATATTAGTAATTGGATAATGCTATTGGGAGAATATATGTTGTATAAGAAGGTAGTACAGGGATTTTTTATTTTGATGGTGGTTACCTTTTCCTATTCTGCCGATTCAACCATTAAAATTGTTGCTTCCCCGCCGGTTGTTACTACCAATTCCCCCATTATTACAGATAAAAATGATAGTAAAGGCTTAAAAAAGCAACAGAAGGTTATTCAACCGAATACTACGTGGTCAAAGATAAAAGATCTTTTTATGTAGGTAACAATTTTCATTTAACAAATAAGCGGGTCTTCTGAATAAGAAGGCCCGCTTATTTTTCATACATTATTAACACTATTAACACTCAAGGACTCCATTCAACATCCGATTCGGTTCCATAGAGTCGACGGGTTATCGATCCTATGCTTATGGAAACACTGAATGCCTGAACGGGAATCCGTTCTGAATAGGTAGCTTTAGGCGATATTGAAAATTCGAACGATAAGTAAGGTTTATTGCTTGATACATCTGCTATTTTCGGGAAGTAATCAATTGCCAGCCACCCTCGGACATTGTCGGTATTCGAGTAGAAATTTTTCTTACCATTGAAACTACTGTTTTCTCCTTGAATAAGATACACCCATGGACCTGCACTAATATATCCGAAGCCCGGTATATGGAGCTGAATTCCAATAATACCTGTCCCGTCCTTTCCTCCGTAATATGCCGAATGCTTATTTTGCGACTTGAAAAGGGTCGCCTGAACTATTGCGATAAAAGAGATTATTTTTTTTGCAAAAGAGGGAGTTGATAATTTCAGATGTGCACCCCCTGAAAATCCGAATTTGCCATGGAAGACGGGAACGGTATCATGATAACGATCGACTTCGATTTGAACGGCGCCCGCATCTATTCCCAGTGTCAAATGTTTGTACGGACCATATTCGAAACGGCCATGAATGCGGTTGAATAGCGCAGGTACCGTATCATTGGTTAATGAATACCCTCCAAGGTGATATGAAGCACCGATGGCGATCCGCGCTTCGGGCAATGTAATTGCGGGATTTGCCAGATTGGATGCTCCAACGAAGGAGCCTACTAGAAGAACAACCGAAATTGTGAATTGCCATTTTGTGAAGTCGGTTTTCATAGCTGTTATTAATCCTCACTTCTTACAATGGGAAGGACCAATTGTGCAGGTGTTTCAGTAACGACGCCCTGCGCTTCAGCCCAGAACATGACCTCAATGCGCCATGCATCGGATTGCGCATAAAGAATCTTGTTCAAGGCCTTTCCGTTTTTGGTCTGGACGGTACGTGTGATGCTGACTGCAGTATGTGGATCGGGGATTCCGTTCGTGGTGCCATCCCAGCTGGCATCAACATCAAACCCTCCCACAGCCGCTGCCTGTGCGGTATACATTGAATCGAGCCGTTGCAGGGTGGCAAAATCCGCCGTGTCCTGGGCCGTCCGGAGTACACCGTAAAGGAAGGCACTGTCACCCACCAGTCGGGAGTATGCCGCCAGGTATTCGGGATCTATAAGAGGTTCAATCGGATCCCACGCATTGTTCGTATTAAAATCGGCAAACCCATATAAGCTGCAGTGGGATCTCTCTTCAACGGGGAAAGAGAGATTGTATTGCCGGATACCGTCATGGTTGATATCCTCAAACCGAGGACCCGGATTATAGATACCGTCGCCGTTGACATCCTCACCCCTGTTGGCGACACCGTCCCTGTTGCGGTCCTCACCCGGATCGAGATGATAGTTGTCGTTAAAATCTTCAAAGGGGTAAATAACCATTATCGTATCGATTTGGTGCCAGCATGTATGAAAACCTTCATTCCAGCTATCCCACCAAAAGGCATGAAGCTTTCCGGTGACATATCCGGATATTTTCAGACTGAAAGTGACTTCGGTGCCGTCGGCTACCGGGTTTCCATTTACATCGGTGACTATTGCCGCACAGGGCAGCAGAAAGGTGCCGTCTTTCGGATTTTCCCCCTTTTCGATATTATACCCGACAGTAATGTACCTTGGCGGACCGGCGATGGTGAATTTTACCGTGTCGGATTTTACTGAAGAGAAAGAGCCTGCGGTGATCCATACCTGTCGGTAATGGCTCGGTGTCTTACCCGAAACGAGATAGCTTGTCGCCCTGCCGTCATCTCCGGTAATGGTTACGGGCGGATCGAGATATTCCCCTCCGCTGGGTCCGTTGACCAGATTGAAGGATATTTTTGCATCTTTTACCCTGTTTCCCATGGAATCATAGGCGATCGCATCGAGCTTCGCCCTTCCGCCATCTATGGTGATGACTTCCGGAGTACCCGAGAGGTCGATCCGTTTGACAATATTCGCTTTAAAATAGAGCTTGAATGCTCCGGTAGTCATCTCACTGGCGCTTTGGGCGATCCCGAAAATCGTCGCGGTGACCGCAAAGTGGGGATTATGCAGATAGAAGGATATTCTGCCGTTTGCATCGGTGGTGAAGGTACGGGAAAAAATGGTATCCATCTGGCCTACCGTTGCCGCCAAATAGATAGTAGTATTTGGGATGGGGGTTGTGCGGTCTCCTTTGAGATAGGTGACGATAATACGTGTCGAGTCAGTACTGTCGGCAATACATGCCTGTCCGGCAGCCGTATCGATCAGAAGGAGATTCGCCGAATAGTTGATGATGACCGGTGCCGATGCTCCTGCAGCGGTTACAAGCAGGGTGTCCTGGCCGGATCCTATTCCGGAGATTTTACATATTGCCTGGCCGTCATTATTGGTAACCGTATCGATGCAGGTAATAAATGTCTCATTTTGCTGTTTGGAAATATTGAAACGCTCTCCCATAATGGGTATTTTTGCCGCATCGAGCAGTGTGATCAGAACAGTGGCCGAATCCGTACCATTACTTCGGATGCTGGGAGGGTGTATGGAAGCGGTAAGCTCAATACCTTTAAACTGGACGGTGGTCGACAATTTTTTAGCGGGGTCGCTCTCAAGGGTAGCGGTAATGGTTGCCGTTATGTTGCGTCGATCGGAGATGACAAACGCTTCGGCTTTGCCATCCTCATTTGTTTTACTTTTCTCTTGAATCGTTCCTGCGGTTGTCGTAAAAACAATATAATCGTCTACGATCGGATTGCCGCTTTTGTTTTTGATAAAGACCATCACGGGGGCCCTGCTTACACCATCGGCGAGTATGGGTTGAGGAGCGCGGATCGTCATGACCCGCGTGGTGATGAATTGCAACATGGTGTCGGCCGAGGCGTAACCTTCCGTATTGTCGAAACCGATCGCATTGAGACGCATCGTTCCTTCCCATGGGAGCGCGACGAGGGCAAAGGTACATTCGCCGGATGAATTGGTGGAAGCGGTCAGGACATCGGTCGTGTCGACGTCATCAGCAGTCTTAAAATAGCGGTTCAGCTTTATTGTGCGATTGGCGAGTTGATCGCCTGCCGCATTCGAAAAAGAAACGGTGACTTTGGCGGTGTCGGTGTTGGAGGTCTGAAGAATTGTCTTGTCCATTTCGAAGGCAATCGAAAGCTCGGAAACATTAAGCTGGACGGATGCAGCCGTCCCGGCAGCCGCAATGTTGATGATGTCGGTACCCGTCCTGTTCGCAAAAATATGCGCAACAGCGACACCTTCGTAGTTTGTAAACGTATCGACGGAAAGGACGGTGAGGTTGGAACCGGTGCCGTTTTCCCGGTTGAAAAAGATGGGAACTCTCGCAACCGGTTGATTGGACGCATTCACCACCTTGGCGGTAATGGTCGAGGTATCCCCCCTCTTCATATTGTTTTTACTGGCAGCAAGAACAATCGTCATTCCCTGAAAGGCAACCTCAACTTCATCGCTGAGCGATTGGTCGGAAACCAGATAGACGGTGATATAGGCGGTATCATTAATATTGGAGCTTTTAAGGGTTGCCCGTGCGACTCCATCAGGTCCCGTTTTACTCTGTCCGCTGTTGGCGCATGTACCGCCTTTTCCAATGATCGTCCCCGCCGACGTGATGAACTGGACACATTCGCCGATGATCGGATTGCGGAAAGGATTAAGCACCGCGACGGCAATAGTGGTCGTGTCGCTTCCATCAGCCTTTATAATTGACGCACCGGGCATTGCCTGCAACAATTTTTGGACTCGGACCGGTGTGGTGGTTACCTCAAAACGTACCGTCTGATGAACGTTGTTTCCTTCAACGGTAAATTCGATATTCCCGGACTCAGTGTTGGTAAAAAGAAAACGGACTCTTCCGTCTGCATCGGTGAGAAGGCTGTCGTCGATAATAGTACCCCGATTGGTCCGTGCGGTTACCGGAAATGAAGCGATCGGTTTCATTGAATCGGTACCGGTGGAATCTGCAAATATGCGTACCCGTATACCGATGGTATCACCCGGTTGCACATAGGCGCTTTCCGGACTGGCAAAGATCGATGGAGTGATCGTTACATCCACCGGTTCCACAAGCGGCGTGTCGGTTCCCGGGGCAGCGGGATTTCCATTATCATCGCGAATAGTGCAGAACAACCCGAGAGCTATAATAAGTCCAGCGATCCAGAATCTACGAGGTGCGGTCGTCACGGAGAACCCTCCTTATAATTTTCGTGTGGCAAAGCCGGTGCTGCCGGCCTCGAAAAGTCATAGTTATTATATCATAACATGATGGCACAGCGGTAGTGAAAAAAAAAGAATCATCCGAGTGAGAATCAGGCGGGAGATTATTTTTATCAGCAGCGGGATGCGGCGGTCTGCTGTTGCTGGACGGTGCGGAAGTTACTGTATTAATTGCGCATGCGGCGTTCATCGCAACCAGATCCCCCGCTCGCCGTGATGCCTCTACGATCTCTCCTCAGGGTACTCGGCGAGGAAAAAGGGCATTGAGTGCGAAGCGGATGGAACTGCCGGGGTGTAATCATCGGTTTGGCAAGAATCGAAGCCGCGCCTTTACACATTAGGAAATAATGCATATGCAACGCCATCGAAAGAGAGTCGTCGGGGTATTAATTCGTTCGGTGTCGCGGTCCTCACCGTTTTACCGTGCCGGGCTGCGTCGAGGTGACCGGATCGTTGCCGTCAACGGCGAGCAAATCGAAAGTGATCTTGATTTTTATTTTTTTTCCGCACATCGGCGGCTGCTTGTTACTGCATCGCGCCAAGGGAAAACGTATGCAATGGAAATCATGCGTACCGAAGGAACATCAACGGGAGTCACGCTGGCCGAACAGCCAATACGTCGATGTGTCAACCGCTGCATCTTCTGCTTCATCGACCAGATGCCCCGGGGACTCCGGCGCAGTCTCTACGTCAAAGACGAGGACGTGCGGCTTTCGCTGATAAGCGGCAATTACGTCACCTTAAGTTCGTTTCGCCGGCGCGATCTCGAACATCTCGCCCGCATCGGCCTGTCGCCCCTTTACGTCTCGGTGCATGCGACCGACGACACGCTGCGCCGCCGCATGCTGGGAAATCCCAATGCGCCGGACATTATGGAGCAGCTCGAATTTCTCGCCACGCATGACATCCGGTTTCATGCGCAGATTGTCGTCTGCCCGTCATACAACGACGGCAAGGCCCTGGAGCGGACGATGCGCGATCTTTTGACGCTGAAGGAGGCCCTATGCTCCGTTGCCGTGGTACCGGTGGGGCTCACCCGCTTCCGTGCGGTACCTTTGCGGGGGATTGATCGTGAGGCGGCCGCCGTTGTATGCCGCCGGATCGGCCGCATAAGCGACCTCGCGGCGAGGAGCGATGGGGTGCGTAAAGTGTTTCTCGCGGATGAATTTTTCATCAAGGCGCGTCTGCCCGTTCCGGAAGCTTCCTATTACGAAGAGTATCCGCAGCTCGAAAACGGCGTGGGGCTTTTGCGCCGCCTCCTTGATTCGTGGGAGGAAATGAAAAACGCGCTGCGTCGCCACCCGGCCAGTCGCCGGCACGTGTCGCACAAGAAACGGCTTCTCCTGACCTCGGTTTCGGCGGCTCCCTTCCTGGAAAAGATTATTGACGAAATGAAAACACTCCGTCCGGCGTTATGTATCGACGTCGCGCCTGTTTGCAACCGTTTTTTCGGAGAAACCATTACCGTAGCCGGTCTTCTCACGGCATCGGACATACTCAGGGAAGTGAAGAAACGACGCGGCGGGGCGGATTACGGCGAGGTGACGGTTCCCGCCGTGATCTTCAATTACGCGGGATATACGCTTGACGGCTTCTCGAAAGACCGCCTCGGCAGGGCGCTCGGCATTCCGGTGCGTGCCGCAGAATCGTTGCGCGAGCTTATTGACTCATGAATACGCACGACGATCGGAACGAGGCGACAAGGATACGGCTCAACCGTTTTCTCTCGCAATGCGGCCTTGGTTCGCGACGCGCCTGCGACGAACTGATCGCCGCGGGCCATATTTACCGCAACGGAAGGCCGGTCGACGTCATGGGGACGAAAATCGATCCTGCATCCGATCGTATCGAATACCGGGGAAAACAGGTGCACCTCGTCAGGCCTATCGAGTACCTCGCCTACTACAAGCCGCGGGAGGTCGTGGCGACGGCGCACGATCCCGAAGGCCGCACGACCATCTACAACGCGCTTGCGGTTGCGGGGCGTGACGTGCGGCACCTCCGGTATGCGGGGCGACTCGACTACCAGTCGGAAGGGCTGCTGCTTCTGACCAATGACGGCGACCTCATCCACGCGCTGACCCATCCCCGGTTTCATATAAAAAAAATCTATCATGTAAAGGTGGAGCGCCGTCTTGCATCGGAAGAGATCGCTGCGCTGCGCGGAGGAGTGATGTCGGAGGGCCAGTCCTTGCATGCCGGATCGATCAACGAACTCTCGGAAGTTGAGGCCGGAAGGCGACAGTACTGGTATGAAATCGTATTATTCGAAGGCAAGAATCGGCACCTTCGAAGAATGTTTGAGGCGCTATCCTTGCGAGTGGGCAGGATTAGGAGAGTGCAATTCGGCCCGGTAAAACTGGGGAGACTTTCGCCGGGAGCGGCGCGGCCGCTCACCGCAAGGGAGATTGCTGCATTGAAAAATAGCGGCTATAAGGCATCGAGGCAGGGCGGAATTCCTGCGAAAAGATGAGGCGGCGAATGCCGCACCATCTTTCTCATTTGTGCCGGCAATCCCGCTTCGTCGCTATAAAATTCCCATCTCCACCGCTATCGCCCGCAGTTCGTCGTTATCGCGGTGGAGCTGTAACGCTCTTTGCACCGGTTCGATCAACTGGTCGGCGGCATGAATTGTCTTTGCCGCTTCATACCAGTTTACGATGATATTGACATTATCGTGACTGAGACGGTTCGCCGCGGCGAACAGGCTGCAGGCTTCTTCGTAATTCTTTTTGTAAAATGCCGCGATGGCCAGTCCTTCGTAGGCGAGACTGCTTTTATCATACCGAAGCAGGATCTTCTGGAATGCGTCGATGGCGTCGTCGTAGGCGCCTGCCTGCAGGAGTGAAACCGCCCGGTCGATCCGCGCGCGACGTTCAAGCGCCGGAGTCTTTTCGTTTTCCTCCGCGGAGAGACGGCCCAGCAATGCCCGGAACCGTCTCTCCGCGACAACGGCGGCGTTTTCCCAGGTGTGGACGGAGCGAACGGTTTCCGCCGCATTTCGGCCGCGCTGGCGTGCCTCTTCCTTGTTTTCAAAGATATAGCGCATGATCGAACGCAGGTGGCCTGTATCCGGCATGAGCCAGAAGGGATAATCGACGGTGGCGAGATTGCTGACCTGTTTGGATTTCATGGTTTCGAGCGAGCACTTGACGAAATAACCGCATCCCGGCTCAACGAAGTCGAGGCATGCGCCGCCGCCAGTCACAATGACCGGAAGACCGCACGCCATCGCTTCCGCGATGGGGAGGCCGTACCCTTCGGCGCGGTAGGGATGGACGTAGCAGTTGCATGACGTATACAGGCCGGGGAGCTGTTCGTGGGGGATGCTGTCGGAGGTGTACACCATCCGGGCGATATCATCGCGGCTTGCAAGCTCGCGCACCTTCGCCGATATCCCTTTCACATACATATCGGAATCTTTAATGACAAGACAGACGGGTTCGTCCGACCTGAATTCGCTCAGATAGGCGTTGATAAGAACGTCGGCGCCCTTACGGGTAGTAACACCTCCGTTGAACAGAAAACGATACCGGTTGCCGGAAGCCTGCCGCACCCAGGGAGCGGGCGGGGCGTTCGGATTGAAACAGAGCGGATCGATGCCGTTCGGGACGATCTTCACCTTGTCGGCGGGAATACCCGACCGTTCATAGCAGATTTTGAGGAAACGGCTGTAGACCCATACCTCATCAACCGTTTCGGCAATTGCTTCGCACCAGGATACCGGCAGGCTTCCATATTCCCACGGCTGCATGAGAATAAATTTCCCTGATGGCGGTCTGCTGAAATCGGGCGGCCAGCGGTGGCGAATGTGGATATCCGCATCATGGTGCGGTTCACGGCGCAAGGCGGTTAACGACCAGTATTTTGAATCCTTGCCCGGAGTGAACTGCTCGGGTTCATAGGGAATATGCCGCAGCGTAAGGTGCGGGAATTTGATAAGCTCGGTCATCAGTTCGCGATTCACCATGCCGAGACTGTGGTGGACGAATAGCGATCCTTCCCAATTGATTTTTATGGTTTTTTCGGCAGGGGATTGTTGGGCGCCCATATCTTATAAAATATATCCCGTACATCGAAGAATAAGTGCCGCTCTGTCGTTAGGGCGGAAGACGTATCATGTATTTACGTATGCGTTGTACCTCTCGCCAGCAGTCCACGGTTGCGGTAGGCTATCACCGCCAGCCATTTGCACTGCCTGAGGATCCAGACAATCCGCCTGATTTGTTGCCGCAGCGGAGAAAGATGTTTGTTGACGGTTGGAATGGCGACGGTATGCAGAACGGGATCGACGCCGAATTTTTGAAGGAGCTCTTTATTATTGCCGCCGGGGTAGGGAGCGGTGACGAGTTCCTTGACCTTTCCCTTGAGCGTCGTAAGCGCTGAACGGGAACAGACGACAGAGCCGAAACCCTCATGGAATCGGTAGGAGAAGAGGGAATCGTTTCGGGAGAGCTCCTTTTTAAGCACGGTTGACAAGGTCCTTCGGGGGAGAATGATAATATCGGCTTGCGCACCGATTGACCGGATTTTAGCAATCCACCACCGTACAGGACGTTTCCTGAAAATCAGCGCCAGAAGAGATTCGTCGAACGCTTCATCCTGGAGATTGCTTTGCTGAAAGAGCGGTATTGATTTGAGATGCTGCAGCTTTACGTGGTCGGCGGACAGGAAAAGCCAGCCGTCCGAGGCGCGGTAAAAGCGGTTAATCCTTTTTCTTCGCTCCGCGACTCCCTCTTTGTTGAGGAAATACAGGTGCACCAGAATCGATGATGAGGCGATAGAGGTAGTAATCCGGTCTCCCCGTTTTTTTTGCTCCCGGTTCAGCAACGTAAGGAGCGCGCCGAACGAACCGATCAGACCGGCGCACAGATCGTTCATCGGCACGGGAAGCATTCGGGGGACGGTAGTGCCGCAGAAAGTTGAAAGTATTCCGCTTGCTGCCTGAATATTCTGCTCAAAGCCGGGATGATCGGACCAGGGTCCGCCCCGCGCGTACCCTCTGAAGTCAATGCAGATAATCTTTTTATTCAGTTTTCTGCAGGTTGCATAATCACACCCTATTTTTTTCGCCGCTTCGTCCATAAAATTGTGAATGATGATGTCGGGCTTGAAACCGGTGATAATTTTGTTAAAAGCCTCTTTTCCTTCGGGCCGCGTAAAATCGACGGCAACGGATTTTTTCCCGCTGTTGTAAATAATGCCGAACGGTTCTTCCCACTGAAGATGGTTGTCGCGCAGCGACAGGTGAAGTACCTCCGCTCCCGCTTCGGCAAGAAGCCTTCCTGTATAAGGACCGGCGATCACCCTGCCGAGGTCGAGAACACGTATGCCTTCGAGCGGGAGGCGGTTTTTGCTTTGCGTCGATCGTGATGGGGCGGTGGGGCGCTCAGTCCAGGCTTTCAGGCACTGGTCCGCGGTAAGAACAGATGATCGTTCGGCGGCAACGGTGACAGATGGGAGGCGGTATGAGTCAAAAAGCGGTCCTGGAACCTGCAGATCGGTTCCGTCCCTGCATGGGCAAGAGAGAATCTGGTTTGTCTGCGTCACCTGAGGATGAATGCGCCACTCTTCGAAAGTCCTTATTTTCGTACAGCAGAAACCTGCATTTCCCAGAAGCTTTTCCCATTCGTCGGCGCTTTTCTGCAGGAAAAGCTGTTGCAAGGTACGGCTGATTCCCATCGCTTCCCTTACGCTCTGCGCCGTCATGGGATCGCGCCTCGTCTGAGGGTGCAGGTACTTTTTTATGGCGGTTTTTTCTTTACCGTAGCCGGTTTTTTCAAGAAAAAAAAGAAATGAGCGCAAATGGCGCGGCATGCCGACATGAAAATAGATATATCCGTTGCCTTCCGTTTTCCAGATGCCCATAAACGGCGAAGCTACCAGCCGGAACGGCTCCCAGCGAGTGGGCGGTTTGGACCGCATCATGATGGTGAGCGACTGCGCGAATATGCAGATATGGTCGAGCGGGATGCGGACGGTATCGATAGTTCCGAATCGTTGACGTCCGACAAGCTCCCGGGCGATTGCATTGACGGTGTAGAGTGCTCCAAGCGTCGTCGCGATCGGAAGATCGTAAAAGCGGGGGGGAACGCCCACACTGAGGCCGTCTTCATACAAACCGGCCAGAGCACTCACCGTCTCCTCGGTCCAGTGCCCTGAAAAGCCGGGATCGTCGCTTGGAACCACCGTGCAGCGGATGGTGGAAGAGAGGCTGCCGGCCGGAAGGTGGTAGAGCAACTCCAGCTCCCAGTCGAGGTCCTCAAGCAGGACGTCGGCGCGGCCTAATAATTGATGGAGTGCTGCAATGTGCTCCGAGGAGTCGGCATCGAACAAAAACGACTGTTTCGCGCGATTGGTGATTTTATAAAATGCGGTACCGCTTGTAGCCGACCTGTCGGCATCGATGCGAAGCACCTCCGCCCCCTGATCAGCAAGGAGCATGCCTGCAACGTGGATGGTATCGCTATGGCCGATTTCAACGATTCTAATGCCGGAAAGGAGATCGGTGGGGGTAAGCGTGGGAGTCAAAGCGTGTCCTTTCGGCTGAGTCCATCGTCGGAGATTGCAGGGATGGACCGAAATCGTTTCTCTATCGATCGTACAAAATAATGTATCAAATGGGGACAGTTCAAGCGATTATTGACATCACGATGATAGTAAGCGGATAGTGGTGAGGATATATAATTCACAATGCACTTTCATCGAAAAGCTGCTATATTATTCAACAGCGCGTTAACGTTAACGCAATTCAATTATTAGAGTATAAACAGAGCAAAGAAACATGATAACCATTAAAGAGATTGCAGAACAAGCCGGGCTCTCTATCGGTACCGTGGACAGGGTGTTGCACGGTCGCGGCCGGGTTTCAAAAGAAACAGAGCAAAAAATCAAATCCATTATTAAAAAGACCGGTTATCGAACGAATATACATGCCCGAAACCTTTCAATGCAGACCACGCATAATTTCGGCGTTATAATGCCGTTTCCCCGGCAGGATGGCGGTTACTGGGAGATTCTGCGGAAAGGCATCGACCAGGCGGAGGGTGAGTTGACCTCCTTTAATGTCCATAACTCCTATTTCTTTTTTGATAAATACTCGGAGTCTTCATTTCTCAAGGCCGGCAGGGAAGCGATTGAGAAGCGGATGGCCGGCCTCCTGATTGCTCCCGTGCTGCTTGATGCATGTCCCTCATTCGTCAAATCCATACCACCGGATGTGCCGTATGTGTATGTTGATTCGACGATACCGGGAACCAATCCGCTTGCCGCCATCGGGCAGGACTCGTTTCAGAGCGGTGTATGCGGTGCAAAACTCATGCGGATGCTTGTGGGGGAGAGGGGTGGCACAGTTGCGGTGTTGCGGATGCTCCCCAATGATTTCCATATCAATGAGCGGGTATGGGGATTCTCGTCGTTTTTTAGTGATGATCCCTCATTTACCGTTCATGTTTTCGATGTTGACGGCGGGGCCGACGACCGGGAGTTCGCCGAGGGCGTGAAAACGATCGATTCGTCAATTGAACGGTGCGGAGGATACTTTGTCACCAACGCCGAGACCCACCGCGTAGCAAAGGCGCTCAATGGAACACGAAACGACGTCAAGAGGGTCATCGGATACGACTGCATCGAGGAAAACCTGCGGCTTTTAAGGGAAGGATCGATCGACTTTATCATCAGCCAGAATACCCGTGAACAGGGATATGCCGGAATAAATACCCTCTTTCGACATGTCGTACTCAAAGAGTCCTATGCAGCAGAGATGCGCATGCCCATTGGTATCGTCATGGCGGAGAATTGTTCGTATTATCAATAAGGAAAGGAAAAGGTGTCGTATCGAAAAAAATCGGTTTTTCGGGCAGTGCAGGAAAGTGCATAATATGAATCTCATTGCTACACGGGGGTTCGTAATACCTTGATCCGTCTTCTGTTGATACGCGCCTGCATCGGGGGCGTGCTGTTGTCGGTTTTGTTACCGGGTGCGCATGCAGTCGTTGATGCCGGTTACTTCCATGAAACGGATCGGATGTCGGTCGTCCTCGAGGGCGGGTGGAAGTTTTTGTTTACCGGAGACGATGCATCCGTGGCCTATGTGCATTCGGCGCCGCCGGACTCGTGCAAAGAGATCGCCCTCCCCCATGTCTTTCCTTCCGTCAAACCAAACGGAGCCCCGGTGAGCGGATACGGGTGGTATTTCCGGAAGGTCGCGGTTCCCGATTCGTTTTCCGGAAAGGATCTTTTTCTTGAGTTCGAAGGCGTTTGCCTGCATGCCGATGTTTTTGTCAATGGCAAGGCGGCGCACGGGCGCACGTTCGCGTATATGCCTTTTTCCGTTGACTTGAATCCCTTTTTGCACGATACCACCCCGCTGCGGGTCGCCGTCCGCGTCGACAGCAGGCTGCATTCCCGGTGCATCCCCGATGTCGAGGCCAAAGGGTGGTGGATATACGGAGGGATAAGGCGTGAGGTGGCGCTGGTCGGGCGGCCTAAAAGGCGCATCGGTGGCGTTCGCATTCGCACGGTGCATCGCAGAAAAGACCGTTTCGATCTGCACTGCGTGCTTACCCCCGTGGGGGGGGTACTGTGGGACAGCGTCGCCGTCGTCGTGCTGCCGGAGGGAGGGAAACGGGCGTCGGCCGCCTTTACAATGGTAACTACCGACACCGCGGTGCGTCTCAGCGGCGTTCGGGCCTGGACGCCCGAGGATCCGTATCGCTATCAACTGCGTTTTACCCCCTATTTCGGCGCAGTGCGGGGGGCGACCGCGGCGTTTCGGCGCGGATTCTGTCAACTCACGGCAGGGAAATCCCGACTCTTTCTCAACGGAGCGCCGTATTATTTGCGCGGCATGGCGCGTCATGACCTCCGCAGTTTCGACGGTCGCCCCCTTGCCCGCAAAGAGCGGCGTGAAGACCTCGCCGATATGAAAGCAACGGGAGTCAACTTTCTGAGGATCGCCCACTTTCCTCAGCACCGCGATGTCTATGAACTCTGTGACAGTATAGGCCTGCTCGTCATGGATGAGATCCCGGCCTGGAAGACCGAGCCGAAGTTTCTCGGAAGCAAAGAAGGGAGGGAGTACGGTACTGCGTATATGCACGATCTCATCGAGGCTCACGGGAATTATGGATGTATCGGCATTTGGTCCGCCGGAAACCAGTTCAAGAGCTATAAGACATCGGTTGCTGATTATGTCGGAACCCTTGCTGCCGCGGTAAAAAAGGAGGATTCTTCGCGGCTCTTTACCTTTTGCAGCTACCACTATTTCTGGGACAAGGCGTTTTTTCATGTGGACGTCATTGCCGTCAACGAATATTTCGGATGGGAGCTGGCATCGCTCGACCTGCTGCCGCCGATGCTCGAAAAAATACGCAAAGAATGGCCCGACAAGCCGGTGATCGTGTCGGAAATCGGCGCGCAGGCGCAACGAGGTATCCGCAACCCCGGAGCGCGTCTTGCCGGACCGGTAAAGAGCATGCTTTACAAGGACATCAGCGAAGACCATCAGGCGCTGTATATCGGCTCGCACATGGACACGATATGGAACAGACGCGGTTTCATCGGCGGCATGGTGGTTTGGGCATACGGCGATTACATGGCCAATCTCGACAAGAAACGGACCCCCGATATGCCGCGGGGCCTCAACAGTTGCGGCGTCGTTACCGCCGACCGCAAGCGGAAAATGGCCTACGATGCCGTCAAGCTGCGCTATACGCTCTGGCGCGAGGCATCGACAGGGCGCAAGCGAAGGCGTGGTTATGGGAAATGACGTCGCCGTATCGATTGTTCTGCCGGTTCATAATGAGGCGCCCTGCATCGAGGGACTTATCCGGGAAATCGTCGAGGTCGTCACGATGTTCACCGGTAAAGTGAGTGAAATCATCGTCATCGACGACGTTTCCGATGACGGCAGTGCCGCGATTGTCGAGAAAATCGCCGGGAAAATCGACCGTCATCGAACCGTTGCGCCTCCGCTGCATGGCGGCGGACTGCGTCTCGTCAAACTGGCCGTCCGTTCCGGACAATCCCGCGCCCTGATAACGGGTTTTTCAGCCGCGAGGGGCTCCCTGATCGTCTCCATGGATGCCGATGGCCAGTACGACCCCGGGGATATCCCGCGGCTTATTGACAAAATGCGGGAATTCGACATGGTGTGCGGCATCCGTCGCTCACGCAGCGACGGTTTTTTACGGAAAGCCTGTTCCGTGGTCGCCAACGGTTTCCGCAACATCGTTACCGGCGATTCGGTCGCCGATGCAGGCTGTACGTTCCGGGTCATGCGTAAAGAGTGCATCCCCTCTCTTCTGCCTTTTGACGGAAAACTGGCGGGATGCGAATTTTTTTTTCATCCGCTGATGGTACGAAAAAAAGGATTCAGGGTGGGGGAGATCGAGGTTGCCCATCGTCCCAGGGCTTCGGGAAAAAGCAACTACCGCCTCATGCGCGGGCGGTTCCTGCGGGGAGTGCGGGCCTGCATCAGGGCCCGAAAAATGCTCTATTCCGCCTCTCCCGCAGAGAAATCAGTTGTGCTGTAACTTCTGTTTTTATATTTTGAGAGCGACCCTCATTCGGAGACGCAGCCATGACTGAGGATCTTAAAAAAATGATTCTGAAAGCCGCTGATATGCTTCAATCATACGGAGCGAAGGAGGTCTTTTTTTTTGGTTCGGTGGTAAAATTCGACGCTGCCGTTGATCGCCCCATCGATCTGGCGGTTTCCGGCCTGCCGCCCGATGTTTTTTATCAGGGGATGGGAAGCGTGCTCAGCGTCATCAAGCGGCCGTGCAATCTCGTTGATCTTGACGAGATAAATCCCCATGTGGAGTATCTGAAATCGCACGGGAAGCTGCAGCCCGATCTCTTTTCGAGAGTTCGAAACGAACTTGGGCAGCTTAATTTAATGCTCGACCGTTACGGGACGCTGATCGACACGGTGAGGAGAGTGGAACCGTCGCCGGTAGAATTGATCGCACTCGCGGGCGTCCTGCAACTGCTCTCCTCCGGTTTTGAAAAGCTATGCACGCTCATTACGACGGGGTACGGCGGCAATTTCGCGAAAGGAAGTTTGTGCGTGGCCGAGGCGTTCGAACGGATGGCGGTTCCGGACCGCAGACGGCCGGCGGTCATAAGTAAAGTATTGGCGGAACAGTTGAAGTCCTATACAGGATTCAGGCAGGCGTTCCTCCATCCCTATTCCTACGACCTGAACTGGGCGAAAATGCGCATGCTTGTTCTCGAAGCCGAGGAGATACTTCTTATTTTCGAGGCGGAACTTAATTGCTTTATGAAGAGTAACGCCTCATTCGGGTGATTTTTCCCACTGCGAAAAAGACGCTCCCTGACAACGTGAAAACCGTTTCGGGCAGCCCCCTTGCTACTCGATCGTCGAATTGGTGATCTCGCACCGCGTGTCCTCATGCATCGGGATTGCCCGCGGGCGGGCCGTCGAGCGGGTCGGTGAGCGGGTTGCGGATTTCGATTGTATCAATCGGTAGGCTCACGAACCGGCAGGCGGTCGTGGCGGCAAGCATCACGAGTGAGGTGAAAACCGCATCGCGGCAACATCGGTGCATGGCTGTTGCTTCGTTTGAAAACTGGATCACCGGGCGATTACTGCCGCTGCGGCGATGATGCGCCCGTCAATGGAGAGTATACCATGATAGAGGCCGGGGGACAAACTGTTTTCATTGATCGAAGTAAAGTGACTTCCCGCTTCAAGGCGGCGGCTGGCAATGAGGGTTCCCGCCAGTTTCCCGGCAGTGGTGTAGAGATGCAGCGATACGTTTACCGGAGAGGCCAGGTGGTAGTGGAGCAGGCCGCGGGAATAAAGTATCTGTAGATTATAGGCCGGCTTCGTCTTAGTCAGCGGCATCGCCGCATCCACCGGATTGAGCAGTTCCATGTCCGCCCATACCGGGTTGCGGTTCGATGCGGCGTATGTAGGATTTCCGGCATCGTTTATTTTCCATCGCGCCTCCGGGCGGTAGAGGATATGGTTGATCCCCTGTCCGGAGCTGGTGTCGAGAATCTGACCGTTTTTTCCTTTAACAAAGGCGAAACCGGCATCCGTCAGCAGCTGCATCGAGCCTGCTGTGGGCTGTGCATTGAAATCTGCCATGATGACCACCGGATCGGTTTCGGTGCCGCCGCTGTCAATCCAGGGAAGAATTTTTTTGAGCTGGGTGACGCGGTAGCTGTCGTTTTGCTCATATGCCAGATGGGTGACGATAATCCGGACCCGTTCACCTTCCATGGTGATGCCGATTTCGAGGGCCGAACGGTCTTCCGAGGCGCTGCCCTTCGGTATCGGCAGTCGTCGCGAGCTTTTCGGGACGCTGTCGGAGAGAAAACCGTTGCCGTACGATCCGTTGTTTTGGGTATACGACATCGAGAAGGTTGGAACCATGTCCGTTTGCCCGCCAAGTGTTTTTAGGACATCGATTGGTTTCGCCGTGACGGTGCAGCTGTCGACTTTCTGAAGGCCGGCGATGGCCGGGTCGATCTCTTTTATGACGTCGCCGATGTCGGTGTAATCTCCGTCCCTATGAGTTTCGGCGTTAATGTTATAAGTCATTATTGTTATTCGGGCCGGGTACTGGGCTCCTGCGTGTCGCCCCATTGCGAAAATAACGGAGATGGCCGCCGTGAATATGGAATCGGGTTTGTGCATAGAACCATCCTCGAAAAATGGCGGTATTGAAGCCGTAAGGGGATCAGCCGGTGCGCAGCTCCACATATGCGATCATGCGGACCTCCCCCCCGGCTTTCCCGGGAACATCATTCTTGCCTATTTTTGGTTGTAAGAGGACAGGGGCGGGTTCAGATCAACCGACGCCGGCAAGATACGCCGGCATTTCAGCACCTGTCCAGCTCTCTGAGCGCGAATGCATATGCTCCCAGCGAGATGGCCCTGCTTGTTCCGATGCGTGAAGTGCCGATGCCGAGAATCGCTTTCGGAGAGTAGCTCAACGTTTCTCCGGTTCCGGGAACGGTGATCGTAACTCCCCGCTCCTTCAGGAACATCTCCCGCTCATCCTTATCGTCGAGGTTAAGCACCTGCTGAACGAGCCGGGGATAGCTTACTCCGGCGTAGTTGACGTAGGATGACCGGAGTTCCTCCATGAGCGACGGGAAGATTAACGGCATGGCTCCCGCCACGCCGCCGCCGATGACGGCAAGACCGTCGACCAGCGTAAGCATCTGGCCGAGCGCGTCGCCGAGAACCACCCCCAGCTGACGAAATGTCTCACGGGCGGCTGTCCTGTCTCCCGGAAGTTTTCCTTCCGCAATAGCGCAGATCTCTTTCGGTTCAGGAATGTTGTCCTTCAAACCGGCTTTTTCAGCATACACCCGCTTTACCGCACGTATACTGACTCCCTCCTCGGCACTGGTTGAGGCGTTGATTCTGTTGCGCAGGAGCCAGACCTCGCCGGCCATGGCATTGTCGCCGATGACAAGCTCGCCGCGGCTGACGATCCCTCCGCCGAACCCGGTCCCCAACGTGACGCCAAGCAGGTTTTGGTAACGCCTGGGATTGCCAGCATCGCTCAGCAGATTATTGACATAAGGCAAAAACCCGAAGAGCGCCTCACCGAAAACGAAAAGGTCGCCGTCGTTGTTGATGAAAACCGGAATGCGGAAACGGTTTTTCAATAGGGGGCCGAGGGGGATCCCGCCTCTGAACCCCGGCAGGTTTTTCAGATCGCCGATGACGCCCTGCGGGTAGTCCGCCGGACCGGGAAAAGCGAAACTGATCGCGACCGGCGCGGCCTTCAGTTTACCGATGATTTCACTGAAACCCCGTTCGACGACGGCGATGCACTCTGCGAGATTGTCGCCTGAAGAGGGAAGCGTAACCGGATCGACGATCTGCTCGTTGGCCTGAATGGCGGTAAAGAAGAAGTTGGTCCCTCCCGCATCGAGGGTAAGAACGATTCGGCGATCTTCGGTGAGGTTCACGGCATCAGCTCATCGTAATGGTTACTACACCGGGTGGTTTCGAGGAGCAACGAAAGATCCCTGTTCGGTGGGGAAACAACAAATTTCATTCCTCTGGAATTTATTGGTATTTCTCGATTATTTTCTTTATCTGCCGTGCCCGATTTTCCCATAAAAGCGTCTGTGCTTTTTCGTAGACCCGATCGCCCATTGCATGCCGCATGTTGTGGCCTGAAAAAAGCAGATCTATTTTTTCCGCCAAATCGCGGGGATTATCGGGTTCAAAGAAAATTCCGGTCCTGCCTTCATCGATCAATTCCCTGCTTGTCGGTAAATCCGATGCGATAACCGGAATGCCGTAGCTGTAAAAATCGAACAGTTTCAGAGGCGAGGTCAGGTATCGGTTAAAAAACGTATTCCTCAAGGGCAATACCCCTACCGCGGTCTGCTTAAGGTGGCCGTCCATCTCCTTTTTATTTATCCATCCGGTTATGGTTACTTTGTTGAGGTCATAATGTTTCGCTATTACTTGTTTCAACCCGGATATCTCCTTGTCATCCTTACCGCCGATGATGGTAAGCGGCGGTTTGACTCGGGATAATCCCGCGGCTTGAATAAGCACGTCCACACCCTTGTGGCGGTCCAGAGAGCCAATATAGGTAAGGCTCGTGCGCGGTTCGAAAGGATGCTGAAACAGTTTACTGATTCCGGTACGGGCTATATGGATGTTTTGCATGGGGAAGGTTTTCCGGTACCACTTCATTTGGGAGCGCTGCAGGCAGATCACGCCGGAAATGTAAGGGATGTTTTTTTTCTCTATTTTTTCATAACGCCCCTTTTTTCTGAACTGTACATCATCCCGCAACGATAAATCGGCAAAAAAATCGTGACTTTCAAAAAAAACCGGTATCCCCAGGTTGTTTTTAATCTTTACCAGATACGGCAGGAACGTTACATTACGGCAGATGACCGCATGAAGCTCCGAATGCTCAATCAAATCTATGATTTTCTTATATACTTTGCGATAAAAAAAATAATTCGTATTGAAAAGAGGGCCTTTTTTAATCTTGTAAATAAACAGGTTTTTCGGGCGGTCGACATTAAAATGGTCTTTTAATATCCGTTCGGACGGTCGGTGCGAATGTATCTTAACGAACAAATGGCAATACTCCATAACGGCGGCCAGCCCGATTGCATTAAAAACCGCGAAATTTATTCCCGGGGAAGGGGACGGATATACATCGGTGTGGACATATGCAATTTTCATTACGGAATTACATTCCCTTCAATTTAATAAGGCGATCCCCTTCGATATTTTTGATACGCTTTCGGTATTTTTTTATGCGGGGGAATTTTTTTTTAAGATATTCGTTCATCAACGCATGCCGCACATCCTTTGCTTTTTGTTTGTCGGGATTGACAATGGAATGGTCATGGTACACCACAATTTCCGGCAGATAGGCTAATGTATATTCACCGTACTTTTCATGAATCCTATACGACAGCTCCGATCCTTCATGACCGAACAACAGGGGGTCCATGCCCCCCATGTCGATATAGGCATCCCTGAGAAAACCGCAGTTGCATTCGGCATTTATGTCGGCGGGAATCACCCTATCGCCGAGGTCATAATGCCTTATTTTACTGTGGTCTATTGTCGCTGTTTTGGGAAGGACCTTCCCCCTGAAGCCGAGTATATCGTAGGTGGCGAAGGCGGAGCGGATGTTCCGTATATATCCGGGAGCGGCAATCGCATCATCGTCAAGAAAAGCGATAACGCCGCCCCGCGCAAAATGAGCGCCGATATTTCTCCCTTCGGATAGGCCGAAGTTTACAGGGCACGCAATATGAAGGATATGTTTTTTCAAAAGGTCTTCCTTTGCTCCTTCATTATTGCCATTGTCGACTACGATTGTTTCAAAACGCCGCTCTTCCTGCGCGTCAAGAGATGCAAGGCACTCCGCCAGTACGTTCCCCGCGTTATAACTCACCACTACCACTGAGAGTATCACCGGATCGGCAGTCCTCGTATCATATTTCGTCAGCCGCTCATAATCGATGCATTTTCTATACAGCGAGATGATTTTCCGGGCCGCCCGGAACTTTTTGTCATGGAACAACCTTTGCGCGCTTCCGTAAAGCTTAAGGGCATAATCATGACGTTCTCCCGGATCTTCCGGGATTACCGATCCGGCATCCTTGCTCGGCCGTGAAAATAGGTTCACCTTTCGCCCGTCTTTTCGGATAGAATCCCGGAAAAATGTACAATTCAACGTTCTGCTCTCTTCAAAATAACAACCGCCTGTCCTTGGAGCATCATTTCCATTATCTTTTCCCGGACACCAAGCGTATATGAAGCCCCGATAGGCGCCGGTGCGAAGATTCTCATTTTAAATGCTGCATGTGCGGCATCACTATATATTTTTATAAATCGACCATTGAACGGGAGTGCACCCGGAATAAAAATGCCTTCGTAAATACGGTCGTTCGAACGGCAGCCGGATTTTCTGCAGCATTACCGTCTATTTGCCTATTAAGGAATCGCACGGGCTTGAACCTCAGTCGTTATATTCAGAACAGTGTGCTCAACAATCCACGGATCAACGATCCGTATGCCCTTAAAGCGGCGATAGTGCAGAGCGGCCATGAATGGCATCAGCGAAACCCGCAGGCTCGCGGTGCTCTTGCCGAAAACCTGCGGATCTTTGGCCTTGATCACGGTGACGCGGCGGTTGAAGCCCTTGAATACAATATTTTTCTTCATTACTACGAAAAGCTTCTGCCGCTGTACTGCACTCCCCAGGCGTATGCCGCCTACCTGCGTGAAAATGTCGACGGAGCCGCGGGTCTTGACACGCTTCATGCGGCACAAGCCGCGTCGGAGGCGTGCCTGGTGGCAACCGGACACTTCGGGGCTGTCGAGATCCTGGCACCCTATTTTGCGCTGCACGGCATGACGGTCAGCGCTGTGCTCCGCTTTACCACCCCGCAATTCTCCGCAGCAGCTTTCCAACAGGCTCAACGGCTCATAAAAAGCGGCTCGTTTTCACCGATGCATTTCATCGAAATCGGCAAACCGGGTGTCGCCGCCGCTCTGGAAATGGCAGCGGTGATTCGTCGCGGCGAAGTACTCATTACCGTCTTTGACGAACGCACCGAATACAGCATTCCGGCAGATCTTTTCGGCAGACGGGTATGGGGAGGTGCGGGTATCGACCGGTTGATGAAATTCGCCGGGGCGCCGCACCGGCTCTTCGCAGCTTTTATGGTACGTATCGGCGACGAACGCTATTTCCTCGATACCACCATCGTCCCCACGGGGTGCGCCGCCCCTATCCAGCAGCTCTTCGACATGATGGCATCCAACATACGGCGGCACCCCGAACAGTGGTATCTGATGCACGAGGAGGTGGATCTCGTCGAAGAAAGGCCCGTTGCATGAGCGGCCGACGCGTTGCCATCATAGGAGCGGGAGTGAGCGGGCTGGCGGCCGGCAGCTATCTTCAGGCATGCGGATTCTCGACCGAAATCTATGAAATGGCTTCGATCGCGGGCGGCGTGTCGGTTTCATGGAGACGGGACGGCTATGTATTCGACGGCGCCACCAACTGGCTTCCGGGCTCCTCCGCAGCGCTCAATCTGCATGGAATACTGGCTGAAGTTATTGATTTTTCAAAATTGGACATTATCGAATTCGATGAGTTCGCCCGGATCGAACTGCTTGACGGCACTATTTTCCGGGTATGGAAGGATTGCGACTTACTGGAGCGGGAAATGTTACGCATCAGTCCGCACGACCGTGCGGTGATCAGGGCATTCACCGGGGCAGTGCGGAAGATCCGCACCTTTTCGCTCCCGGTCTGGAAAACCCAGGAGCTCTATACACCGTCTGATCTGTTCCGTCTGTTCAGGGATCACTGGCGGCTTCTGTTCTTCGTGCTTTCGTGGCGCGGCGCCACCATCGACAAGTTCTTTTCCCGGCTGAAAAGCGAACGGCTGCGCACCTGCATGCGGATGATCTTCCCCCATCACGGTTTTTTCTCACTGCTGGCGCTGCTGCTTCCCGTGGGGTGGATGTGCATGAGAACCACCGGCTACCCTATCGGCGGTTCGGCGCGGTTCAACGAAGTGCTGCTTGAGCGTTACTGCTTACTGGGCGGGAGCGTACGCTTTAATCGGCGGGTTCGCCGCATTATCATCGGCAGCGGACGTGCCGTGGGCCTCGAGCTGTGGGACGGCAGTACGGTGCAGGCCGATGCGGTGCTCTCCTCGGCCGACGGGTATGAAACATTGATCAATATGCTTCCGGAAGCCACGGTCCCCGCAGCCCTGCGGGGGCGCTTCGGCAGGCTTGACCTGTATCCCGCGATGCTGCAAATCTCCTTCGGAGTGCGGCGCACCTTCAAAGGGCTCGGCAATAAAATCATATTACAGTTGCGCCGGCCGATTCCCGCCGGAGATGATCCCGGCATGAGCACGGCGATCATACGGTTGTGCGGGTTCGACCCGACGCTTGCTCCCCGGGGATGCACTTCGGTGATCGTTACCCTCAGGACAAGCGACGAACAGTACTGGATCGATCTGCGGGCAAAGGATCCGCAGCGTTACGCCTCTGAAAAAAAACGTATCGCCGAAGCGGTGACCGATGAACTCGAACAGCGGTTCGGCAATATCCGCACCTCGATTGATACGGTCGACGTGGCGACACCGGCCACCTATGTCCGTTATACAAATATATGGCGGGGAAGCTATCAGGGATGGGCGCCGACGCCGGCGATGGTGGGCCGGTCGCTGCCGAGACGCATACGAGGTCTCGAGGGGTTCTATCTCTGCGGACAGTGGGTGGAGTCGGGCGGCGGGCTTCCACGTGCCGTGCTGTCGGCCCGCAATACCGTTCAACTCATCTGCCGTGATTTCAAAACGGTCTTTACTCCACCGCCGCCTACGGCGCAGGTGCAGGAGAGGCGGGCATGAGCAGCGGCCGGTATGATGTAGTGGTCATCGGTTCAGGCATCGGAGGTCTTACCTGCGGTGCATTTCTTGCCCGCGCCGGCATGCGGGTTGCGGTATTTGAAAAACACGCCAAAATAGGCGGCTACGCACACTCGTTTACACGCGGACCGTTTCGTTTCGAGAGCGGCATCCATTCGATTCCGCTGGGTGACAACAGCCTGATACGCCATATGCTCACCCTGCTCGGGGTGTCGGATCTCGTCAGTGTGACACCGCTGCCGTCAATGTATTCGTTTTCATCACCCGGTTTCTCGTTCCGTGTTCCCATGCAGTATGCGGAGATCAGAGATGCATTGCTGGAAAATTTTCCGGTTGAACGGAACAACATCCTGCGCCTGCTTGCCGATATAGAGCGTTTTTATACGGCTCTGGCAAAGCCGCTGCTCGATTTCGAGCTGAATTTCAGGGAGGAGAACACTGATTTTGTAAGCGCCTACCACAACCGCTCGGTGGCGGACCACATTGCCTTATTCGTCGACGATCCGCATCTCCGTCAGGTGTTTCACGCCATGTGGCCCTATGCGGGCGCCAATGCGGCATACGCGCCCACGGTTTTTTTCATGGTGATGTTCGCCATACATCTGTTCGAAGGATCCCATCATGTCAAGGGCGGCGCCGGCATGCTGGCGGAGGCTCTGAGACAGGCGATCGTCAATTACGGCGGCGAGGTGCGGGCCCGCAGCGCCGTGGAATCAGTGGATATTGTTAACGGGAAGGTCGGGGCCGTAACGCTGAAGAGCGATGAACGAATCACGGCGGATGTGGTGGTTTCCAACATCAGCCCGTTTACGCTTCACTCGACGATGATTGCCGACGCCTCCCGCAAAGCCCTCTGGATGCGGCGGTTGTCGAAACTGAGACCATCGGTTTCGTGTGTTGCGGTGTATTGCAGCGTTACCCCGGAAATTGCAAAACTGCTTCCCGACGATATCACCTTCAGCTTCGGGAATATGGATGAACATTACCGTTACGGTGAGCGGCTGTTCACCGATCCTGCGGCGCTCGACCATCTGGTGCTTCTCACTACCAGGGCGGCCGAGGCTCCGTCCACGCTTACGCTTCTGCAGTTCGTCCGGTCATCCTGCTCGCGCACATGGCGAACCGATAAAATGGCGGCGGCAGAGGCGATGATCGCTAAGGCCGAACAACTGTATCCGGGGTTGCGCAGTTTAATACGGCATGTGGAGGTCGGTTCTCCCGATACCTTCGAGCGATTTACCGGCAATACCGCAGGAGCGCTGTACGGTTTCGAAAACAGTAAAAACATTTATGCCGAAGCAAAGATGCCGATAAAAACCTATCTGCCCCATCTCTATCAGACCGGACACTGGGGAAAGCCCGGCGGCGGGGTATGGAATGTAATGGTCAACGGGTATACTGCGGCAAAAATCATCGAACGCGATCTCAACCTGCTCGCCGCACGGAAAAAACGTGCGGTTTCCGGGCCCCGGAAACATGCTTCAATGCGCCTTCGCTGCATCTATCCGCGATTCAACAAATTTCTGACCGGCCATGATGTCTTGCGGCCTCTGGTCGAGAAGCACCTGATAGGCGAGTACACCATGCCGCCTTCACTTGCTCTTCCCGTTCTGGCGGCGCTTACCCCAGCGGAGTGGGAGGTGCGGCTCACCGACGACAATATCGGACAACCGGTTGATTTTGACGAAAAGGTGGATGCGGTGGTGATCAGCTGTTTTACCCCGCAGGCCTCCCGGGCCTATGAACTCTCCGACGAATTCCGCCGCCGCGGCACGAAGGTACTCTTGGGTGGAATGCACCCGACCTGCAGGCCGCAGGAGGCAATGGAACATGCCGATGCGGTCTGCATCGGCGAGGGGGAGGAGGTGTGGCCGCAAATGCTCGCCGATCTTCGCGCGGGCAGGCTCAGAACGCGTTACGAACCGTCCGGTTTTTTTCCACTCGAACGGTTTCCCCTGCCGCGGCGTGAAATTTTCGACCGTGACAACTATCAGTGGTCGGCGCACCTGATTCTGGTATCGCGGGGATGTCCCGTGCACTGCGCCGCGTGTCCGGTGCCGGTAAAAGAGGGCACCATGCTGCGGTTCAGACCGGTTGATAAGGTTATCGATGATATCATCTCCATGCCGTACCGTGAATTCTATATTACCGACGACACCGTCATGCTGCCGGGAAAGCGCAGCATGAAATACCTGCTATCTTTGATGGAGCGTACCGCCGGGATGAACATGAGCATTTTTCTCGCTTCCACCATGATGATGGTGAGCGAACCGTCGTTCTATCGGAAGCTTGCGGCCGGTGGGGCGACCTCAATGTATACGGTCTTCGGTTACGACCGAGTCTCGCGCCGCCTTTTAAGCCCCGAGTGCTCCCGTGATGAGTGGCAGCAGGCGATCGATTTGGTCCGCATGAACGAGGATGCAGGGATCCGGTTTTTCGCCTCGATAGGTGTCGGATTCGACGATCAGGATGAAAGCGTTTTCGAACGTATCGAGCGGTTTTTGTCCGATGCCCGGATCACTCTTGCCGAATTTTACATATGCACACCGTTTCCGGGAACACCGTTCGGTCTGCAGTGCGAAAAGGAAAACCGCATTCTCCACCGTGATTACAACAGGTGGAATACCGGGAACATAGTATTTCGGCCGAAAAACATGCGGCCTGAACGCCTGCTTGAGGGGTACTACCGCCTGTGGCAGGAGTTCTACCGTTACGGTGAGCCCGCCGCTACCCTCCGGTCGTTCCGGGAGATCAACCGGTCCCTTGTCAAAGAGCATACTCCACGCACCGCGCAGGCGATTGCGGACACTCCGGGACCCCGCGTCTGAGGCGCCTTTTGTCGGTGTACCATTGACGGATCGGCGGCAGGGCAACCCATGACCTTCCACAGCATCGACATCTTTTGCCATGTCATCGACAATTTCGGCGATGCAGGGTTCGTTTACCGATTCGCGACGGAAATGAAGCTGGCCCATCCGTCGTGCCGGATCAGGGTTTTTATCGACAACGTCGCGGTTCTTGCGAACATCGATCACGCCATTATCTCCGGCCGCTTCATGCAGGAGTGTAATAGCGTGCTCTTTATCGATTCGACAATGCTTGACGCGGGGAAGGTTGAGACGCTCGGCGTCGCCGATGTCCTCGTCGAGGCGCTCGGCTGTCATACGCCGGAATGCTATCTGGAGAAAGCTCTTTTTGCCTGCCCGCTCATCATCAACCTTGAATACCTCTCCGCAGAGCCATGGATCGAAGGGTGTCACCTGAAGGAGTCGTTGCTGCCGAAAGGAACCGCGAAGAAATATTTCTTCATGCCGGGCTTTACCCCGTCAACGGGAGGAACGCTGCTGAATTCCAGGGTGCAGGCGCGTAAAGGCGATATCGTCGCCGGGAGAACCGGCTTTCTGAAGGATCTGCTGTACCGGTCGGGCATTAGGCATCCCGTATCCGAAGGACGGCTTATCGGGACGGTCTTCACCTACGAGCGGGGATTTGATACGTTGCTTGTTGACGTGGGGCAACTGGAACAAGAGGTTCTGCTCCTTTGCTTCGGTCAAAAAAGCCGCAGCGGGATGGAGCATACGCTGAGCCGGTTAGAAGCAGCGGGCGGCCGGGAGCCCGTCCGGCGGTGGAGGAATGCCAGCATCGTTTTCATGCCTTTCATCACGCAGGGGGAGTATGACACCCTGCTTTGCTGCACTGATTTTAATCTGGTGCGGGGTGAGGATTCCCTGGTGCAGGCTATCGGGGCGGGGAAGCCGTTTATATGGAACGCCTATCTGCAGGATGCAAAGTATCAGGAAGTTAAAGTAGAGGCGTTGCTCGCGGCGTTAAAGCCCTGTTTTGACGATGAGGCGGTCTTTGCGGCGTACCGCGAACTTCACCTGCTTTTCAACGATGCCGCCGTCGAGCAGCCCCTTCAGACCACCGGAGAGCGCTACGCCTCTTTTTTCCGGGACCTGAAGAAAATCGAACTGGCAATAGTGAAAATGTGTTATTTTATAAAAAAGAATGGTAATCTGGTGGACAGGTTCAGTCATTTTATCCGTGAATTTTAAAAGCAGTGAGGGCGGTATCGTTTTTCAGGCCGATACGCTTTTCTATGTGCGATACCTCATTCCTCCTTTATTTGGGGAATAAACGCTCTGTTTATTTCCCTATGAGCGGAGAACCGCCGGGATTTTGACGGAATCGATTGATTCCATCCTAATGATGGTGATTCAAGGAGTTTGCTATGAAAGAAGCGCAGGACCTGCGGACGGGCAATATCGTTAAAATGGGCGACGACCTGTTTATTATCCTGAAAGCGATGTACAACAAGGGATCGCGGGGAGCCTCAACGGTAAGAATGAAGATGAAAAACCTTACGACCGGCGCTGTTTCGGAAACCGTGTACCGGGCGTCGGACAAATTCGACAATGTCGTGCTCGACCGTAGAAAGATGCAGTTTCTCTGCCAGAACAACGGTTTTTATACCTTTATGGACAACGAAACCTACGAGCAGATGGATCTTTCCAGGGAGGACCTCGGCAATGCCCTCAATTACCTGAAAGAAGAGATGGTCATTGATGTCATTCTTTACGGAGAGAAAGCGGTGGGCGTCGAGCTTCCGGTGCAGGTGGAGCGCGAGATCGTCTACACCGAACCGGCTGTAAAAGGTGATACCAGCGGGAAGGTGCTCAAGACCGCTCGACTCGATACCGGATATGAAGTCAAGGTTCCCCTCTACTGTATTATCGGCGACAGAATCAGGATCGACACGACGACTGACGAGTTCGTCGCGCGGGCGAACTGAAAAAACCGCACTGTCCTCACCATAACAGTGAACCGGCCCGGATGTGAATAACGCCTGCCGGCGGCGGCGAAGGCCCAGACCGTTTTCCGGAACGTGACGGCGCTTACAATGACCGCCTGTAATTATGATCTCTAACGCCGTGTCGCGATATATTTTAATGCTATGTTTTTATACTTTACAACGGGCAAATCTCCATGCGCCGGATAGTGACGGCGGCGGTTCTTTACAGCCTTCTTCATGCCGCTCCACCGTCCCTGCCGGGCAGGCTTGAAAAAATCGCGGTGCTCAATCTTAAAGATACCGAGGGCGTTTCCCGGGATGAAGCCGAACTGCTCTCCGACCGGTTGCGTAACGAACTGTTTTCAACCGGCAGTGTCGAGGTTATGGAGCGCGACCAGATGCAGGCCGTTCTTGCCGAACAGGGCTTTCAGCAGTCGGGGGCGACCTGTTCGGATGAAGGTTGCATGGTGGAGGTCGGAAAGCTGTTGGGGGTGAAACTGCTGATTTCCGGATCGATCGGAAAACTCGGAAGATTGTATATGATCAATGTGAAAAGCATCGATGTCGAGACCGCCAGAATTATCAAGGTCGTTTCTGAAGACATCCGCGGCGATATCGAGGAGGTTGTCGAGATATTACCGGCCATAGCGCATAAATTAACCGGTTGCTCTCCGGGAGGAAGGGAGAAGAGCGTTGTGAAATCATTGGGGAAGAGCAATGCCGGTGACCGCTCGGCCGAGAAAAGGGCTCGTGAGAACAAAACCGCGACCGTCGAGCCCCTCCCGTGCGACGGTACGGTCTATGTCGAACGGATCCGGCTGCCTAAAAGCGTCATCGGATTTTCAATCGATCCTTCCGACGAACAGGATATCGACGACATGCTGGTCGATGCATTCGAGGAGTCGCTGGATGGAAACACCGTAAGCGTTCCTTTCGAGCAGCTGGCGAACGCTTCGTGTAAAGCGCTGACGATCCGTATGATCCCGAAATCCTACACTACTAAAACGGCGAGAATGAAACAGTTCGCCGGAACGATGAAAATGGAGGTCGCTCTTTTTGCATCGCCGGCGGAGAAGCGGCCGCTCATTACTGTGCTCATAACGAAAACGGGTGATCGTCACTGGGGAGACATAACGCCGCTGAAAAACGCCTTTGAGGAAATCGCCGAGGCGATCGAGGAGGAATTTTATTCCAAGGTCAAAAAGACGCTCTCGAATGCCGGGTTATAGACGCTCATTCCGGTTCCGCGGAACCCACCGCGATAAACTGCGCAAGTTCGGGTGCGATGTTCAGAAGCTCGCGGCAGGCTGCGTTCAAATGTTCCGCATAACGGAAGTGCGCTCCCATGCCGGTGCGCAGTTCGATCTCGTAGATGAATTTATCGAGGTGGGTCGAATGCTCGAAGGCGACCTGCGTTCCGAGGTGCAGCGCGTACACATATGCCGGAGCGGCGGTTTCATCGGTAATCAGTTTTCCGATAAATAAACGGGCGCGGTCAAGCAGCTCGGCCGTTTGATGATGGGAGATTCCTTCGGGAAGGTAGAATCCCACCGGAGCGAGAGGGCTGAACCGGTAGCCGCTGCGGTGGCGGTTGAGATCGCGCAGTTCGGCGATCGCGATGTTGTTCCATGCCGCGCGTACGAACATCCGTTTAACGGCCGGGCCCACGGTGCTGTAGCGGTTTTCTTTTCCGTCAAAAGCCTGCCGGATCTCCTGAAGATCCGGGAGGAACGGCGGTGTGGTGCGTTCGAGGCCGAGGCGGACTTCGTCGGGGCATCGATCGACGGGCAGGCTTTTTTTTTGCAGTGAGGCGATTGCATGGTTGATCACCTGCATGGTTTGACCGATGCTCGCCCTGTCGGGATAGCTGTGCCGCAGCAGTCGCGGGGTGAACTTCCGCAGTTCACTGCGCAGTCCTTCCGCGCATGCATGGGCTTCGGGGAGCGGCAGCGAGTCGAGCTGTTTGATGGTTTCGGTCCACACCCGGGCGGTCATGATACAGGCGGCGTTGGTCTTTATCGCAAACGGGATGAAATAACGCGCGCGGTCGAGCGCGTAGTTTTTGCGCAGCCGGTTTTGCACCTTTTCGTCGGCGTCCGTCGGCAGCCGGACTATTGACGGATCGGCTTTCGCTTCGGCGTCGAGTGCGTCAAAGAGTTCCTGATAGCAGGAAAATGAGAGTCGCATCAACATCTGCCACTCCGCGGCGAGATGAGGGGGGATCCCGATTTCCGCAGGGTCGGGAAGCCGGGTTGCGTCGAGCTTAATGTAACGCGAGCTTGATTCCTGTCCGTCGCACAGCTGGGCGATTTCAAAGAGTTTATAGGCAAGAAACATCGAACACCCGTCGATGACAATGGGTATGCCGCCGGTCATGCCGGCGATGGATGCATGGCCGTAGTCGACAAAACGAAAAATGGCGTCGACCGACCGCTCGGGATCGTTCCAGTCGATCGATTGCAGGATGACGTCGATCCCTTTATTCGAGCGTGAATAACGTGCCAGGGAACTGGCCAGCAGTTCGGGAGTTACCGCCGGGTTGTCCCGTGCGGCGGGCGGAGGGCGGATGCCGAGTGCGGTGATATTCATGAATACCTGTCGAATCGTTTCCTACGGGAAGCGTCTTGGGCGCCCCCCGGCGATGGCGCATACCGCGACACGGCAGGCGACGCGGTCGCCGGCCGGTTAATAACGGTAGTGATCCGGTTTAAAGGGACCGTTCATTGGAACGCCAATGTAGTCGGCCTGTTTCTTTGTCAATTTTGTCAGTTTGACGCCGATCTTCCCGATATGCAGACGGGCGACCTCCTCATCGAGCTCCTTCGGAAGCCGGTAGACACCCGCCGTGTACTTACCGCGGTTCTTCCACAGGTCGATCTGAGCAAGCGTCTGGTTGGTGAATGAGTTCGACATGACGAACGACGGGTGGCCGGTGGCGCAACCGAGGTTGACGAGCCGTCCCTCGGCGAGCAGGTAGATCGCATGGCCGTCGGGAAAAATATATTTGTCAAGTTGCGGTTTGACGGCGACCCTGGCGATTCCTTTGACCTTCTGGAGCCGCGCGACCTGGATTTCACTGTCGAAGTGGCCGATGTTGCAGACAATGGCCTGGTCCTTCATTCTCGCCATATGGTCGGCGGTTATGACGTCGACGTTGCCGGTGGCGGTAACGTAAATGTCGCCTGTACCGAGGGTATCTTCCACGGTTGACACCTCGTACCCCTCCATGGCGGCCTGCAGCGCGCAGATCGGGTCGATCTCGGTGACGATCACCCGGGCGCCCTGCCCGCGCAGGGACTCCGCGGCGCCCTTGCCGACGTCGCCGTAGCCGCAGACGACCGCGACCTTGCCGCCGATCAGCACGTCGGTGCCGCGGTTGATGCCGTCCACCAGCGAGTGGCGGATGCCGTAGCGGTTGTCGAACTTGGACTTGGTCACCGCGTCGTTGACGTTGATCGCCGGGAACAGCAGCTCACCGGCGGCGGC
>JAFGNB010000095.1 GCA_016927235.1 Chitinispirillaceae bacterium | reverse complement strand
CTGCCGCATCTCTCGCGCATCACCGCGTACGCCCGCGCCGGAACGCTCTACCGGCTCGGCGGTGAAGGTCTGCGCCGCCTGGCGGCGGCAGGGCTTACCCGCGTCCACGTCGGACTCGAATCGGGCGACCTCCCCACACTGAAATTCCACTGCAAGGGGCAGAGCCCGAAAATAGTGATGCAGGCGGCCTCATGGGCTAAGGCGGCGGGAATTGAAGTATCATTCTACGTCCTGCTCGGGCTGGGCGGACGCGACCGTTGGAAGGAGCATATCGACGGAACCGCTACAGTGATCAACGCCGCGGACCCGGCGTTCATCCGGCTGCGCCGGATCTGGCTTTTTACCCCCGCGAGCTCTCAAACCGCCGCCGCCTGCCCCCTCTGGAGCGACATCCGGAAAGGCACCTTTACACAGCAGACACCGGAAGGAACCGTGCTCGAGCTGAGGCGGCTGATCGCCGGAATCGCCGGCGCCCATTCTCATCTTGTCTGCGACCACGCCAACAACTATCTGACCGTCGAGGGCGATCTCCCCCGCGACAAAGCGCGAATGCTTGCGCAGATCGATGCGTTCCTTTCCCTGCCGCAGGAGGCACGGGAGCTTCATTACCGGCAGGTGGGCTCGAGAATTTGAGGGAGACGGAAAATACTCCGGTTTGTGCTGCTGAAAGGCTCAAGGGCCGAGCCGCATATTTCCTCCGACCAAAGAGGCTATAGCCTTCCTTCCCACACCTCCTGATGTATATTTCTTCCCGAAACACTTCATTAATGAAATAACTCCGGGAGTCTGATGATAGGGCGCAATGACCCCTGCTGGTGCGGCAGCGGAAAAAAGTATAAGAAATGCCATCTTTCAGAAGATCGGAAATCGCCGCAACGGCCGGAGCCCCAACAGAAAAAGCAGCTCAAAGAGAAAAAACTGATTAAATCCGCACGTGATATCGAAGGGATGGAGCGTGCGGGCGCTTTCAACGGTGAACTGCTCGACTACATTCGTCCCTTCATCACGGCGGGGATCAGCACCGGTGAAATCGATACGCTCGTGCACGAGTATACGGTAAGCCACGGCCACACCCCGGCTTGTCTGGGGTACCGCGGTTTCCCGAAATCGGTATGCACCTCCATCAATAATGTCGTCTGTCACGGGATTCCTTCGCCCGGGGAGGTTCTCCGGGAGGGTGACATTGTCAATGTTGACTTTACCACGATCGTCGACGGGTATTTCGGCGATTCCTCGGAAACGTTCATGATCGGTGCGGTTTCGGAAGAGGCTCGGCATCTGGTGACGGTAACCGCCGAGGCGCTGATCCGGGGAATCGATGCGGTGAGGCCGGGAGTGCCGCTTGCGGCGATTGCCGAGGCAATCGAACCCTTTGCCGTCTCGAAAGGCTGTGCGGTAGTGCACCAGTACACCGGTCACGGCATAGGGAAAAAGTTCCACGAGCATTTTACCGTTTACCACCATATCGATCCGGAGTGCGAACCCGTTATCCTCTTCCCCGGCATGACGCTCACCATCGAGCCCATGATCAACCGGGGCACCTGGGAAGTCGTTACCGATCAGGTTGACGGATGGACAGTGCGCACGCGCGACGGATCGCTCAGCGCTCAGTTCGAGCACACGGTGCTGGTCACCGAAGGTGCAGCGAAGGTGCTCACCCTTACCCCCTCGCAGAAGGCGGCTGGTGTGCGCCTTTTTGTGGATGGAATCCACTTCAGGTAGCGATGCCGATGCGAAACTACTCCGTTCCGCGCGAAAAAGTGGTTCTTGCCGGTCTCATTACTCCGGATATGGACAAGTCGCTTTTCGAAGAAGACATGCATGAAATGGAGCAGTTGTGCACGACCGCCGGCGCGACGGTCGTGGCAACGTTCAGGCAGCACCGGGAGCGGATCGCAACCGGGACCTATCTGGGGTGGGGAAAACTAAAGGAAATCAAGGCAATGATGCAGTCGAACGGCGCGACCACCCTCGTCATCGACGCACACCTCGCGCCGGGACAGATTAAAACCATCGAAAATACGGTCCGGGGAAAGGTGATCGACCGCGGCCAGCTGATCCTCGATATCTTCGCCATGCATGCGCGCACCGCGGAGGCGCGGCTCCAGGTGGAACTGGCGCAGCTGCGGACGCTTTACCCGCGATTGACCCATGCGTGGACCCATTTTTCCCAGCAGGTGGGCGGCATCGGTACGCTGGGGCCGGGCGAGAAACAGCTTGAAGTCGACCGGCGTCTCGTACAGAACAAGATAACCGACCTGAAACGGAAACTTTCCAAAATAGAGGACGGCCGGACGATCCAGCGCGGAGGCCGCGATGCGATATTCAAGGCGGCGCTGATCGGGTATACCAATGTCGGTAAATCGTCGCTTTTCAACGCACTTTGCAACAGCTCGGCGGCGGTCGACGACAAGCTCTTCGCTACCCTCGATACCGCGACCCGGCGCGCCTGGATACCGGGAGCCGGAATCATCGTCGTTTCCGACACGGTCGGCCTTCTGCGCAAACTGCCGCACCATCTGGTCGCTTCGTTCCGCAGCACGCTCGGCGAGGTGAGCGAGGCGCACCTGCTGCTTCTGGTCATGGACGCTTCGAGCGTATGGATCGAACAGCAGATGAAAACCGTGGAGCAGGTGCTCGCCGATCTGCAGGCCGAGTCCATCGCGCGTCTCGTCATTTTCAACAAAATCGACCTTGTCGACGATCCGTTCAGACGCAAGCAGCTGTCGATCGCCTGGCCCGACGCGCTGTTCGTCAGTGCATTCAATAAAGATGATGTCGCCCTTATGAAATCGGCCGTCGCGGAGGCGGTCGTGCGTTTTACAAACGAACGGCGAAGAGATGATCTCATCCTCCGGACGACGAAAATCGTTATCAATGATGACCGCTGAACGGGACCGGCAAGCCTGCGGGCGAAAGCAGCTGGCACGATAGATCATGAGCCACCTCTCATTTCTTGATCCTGAACATGTCGCACCGATCCGCAACCTCAACCTGCGGGCGAAGCTTATCGTCGAAGGGATGATTGCAGGGCTTCATAAAAGCCCGTATCACGGCTTCAGCGCCGAGTTTTCGGAGTATCGGCCGTATCAAACGGGGGAGTCGGCGCGGGCGATCGACTGGCGGAAATACGCCAAGACCGACCGGTCGTATGTGCGCCTCTTCGAAGACGAGACCAACCTCTTCGCGCACCTGATGATCGATAAAAGCGCCTCGATGGGATTTTCCGCCGAAGGCCGCATGAATAAATTCGACTACGCACGCACGCTCGCGGCCTCCATCGCCTGGATACTGATACGCCAGCGCGACGCGGTAGCACTCGCGGCTTTCGATGAGCGGGTATCGACCTACCTGCCTCCCCGCTCCACCAATCTGCAGTTGAAAAACATTCTCACCGTCCTCGAACGGACGGTTGCCGGAGCGCCGACGCGCTGCGGGGCATCGATCGACCGGCTTGCGCGCGGATTGCGGCGGCGCGGGCTGACGATCATCCTCTCCGACCTGTTCGACGACCCGCGCGACATTGTCCAAGGGTTGCGCCACCTGCGGTTCAAACGGCAGGACGTGCTGCTTCTCTGGGTGATCGATCCCCAGGAGCGGGACTTCCCGCGTCACCGCACCTATCACCTCCGCGACATGGAGACCGGCCGGACGCTCCTTCTTGACGGACACACCGCCTCACGCTTCCTGCGCGATGGTGTCGCCCGGCATTACAGCGGCATCGAAGCGGGGTGCCGCGAGTTGAAGGTCGATTTTGCCGTCATCGAAACGGATGAACCCTTCGTGCATGCCCTGTTGCGGGTGCTCCAGACCAGGCGGCGGTTATGCTGAAGACCTTCGGTTTTCTGGAACCGGCCTTCCTGTGGGCATTGACGTTTCTGGGCCTCGTGCTGCTGGTGCATTTTCTCAAACGCCCGCGAACCCTGCGCCTCATGTTCTCGACGCTCCGTTTTTTCGACGAATCGGCGGTTGCCGCGAATCGTTCGAATCGCCTGCGGAGGCTCCTGCTTCTTTTCGTGCGGCTGGCGCTGGCGACGCTGCTGGTGCTTCTCTTCGCCCGGCCTTTCATTAAAAACGATCCGCTGCGGGTCATTGGCGATCCGCAGTACGAAGTGTTTATCTGGATCGACCGTACGCCGAGCATGGAGTATCGGGAAAACGATCTTTCGATCGGAGAGCGGGCGCGGCTGCTGGTCGATTCGCTGGCGGAAATAAGATCGGCGGCGGGGATGTTTCTTTACGACCACGACCGCCGGGAATTCGTCGACCTGGAGCAGGCGCGCGAGCTCTCCTTTTCCATCCGTCATGCGCCCGCCGCGGCGCCGCTGCAGCAGGCATGCGAACGGGCGGTCGGTTCTTCGAAACGGCCTGCGTTTTTGATATTCAGCGATTTTCAGTCTGCGACAACCGGCGTCCTTGTGGAAATCATGTCGTCTGAGGCAATGAAAAAAGTTCCGGTCATCGGCACCGCGCTCACGCCGAAGAAGCCGTGGAACGCCGCAGTGGCGGGCGTTTCGGGAACTTCCGACCGGGAAACGGTGATCGCCGCCCGCCTGGTCACCTCCGGAAAAAGGGGGTTTTCGGGAAGCTGTATTGCAACGATCGGCACGATCCGCATGCCGCCCTTCCCCTGCACGCTCTCCTCCGGTATCGATACGACCGTCACGATGACCGCCCACCGGCCAGGCGAAGCCGGGTGGGGAAGCGTAACGCTCCGGGGTGACGATCCGTTTGCATTCGACAATACCGGCCATTTCGTTTTCGGCCGCAGCGAAGGTTTTTCGGTGCTGATCGTCGGTGATGAGGCGGAAAATTACCCGATCGCCGCCGCACTGAGGGCGTCGGAAGAAAGGCGGAAAAGGGCGATCGCCGTCCGCGCTCCCGATGCGGTCATTTCCGGCGCATGCGACTCGGCCGACCTCATTATCGTCAACGGATACCGCAATGTCGCCCGGCCGCTCGAAATGCTGCAAAACTACCGGGGATCGAAGAAACAGGCATTCATCGTCGCCTCGGCAAGCAGCGATTCGGCGCCGCATGCGGAGGCGCATCTGCTCCACCGGCTATCAATCGACGCCGTGCCGAAAAAAACCGATCCCCCGCTCAACGTGGCGCTTCCCGATACCATCTCCGGCCTCTGGCGGGGGTTTCCTTCGATGCGGGTGGCGGAGGCGCGGGTGTACGAGTATGCCGACGGACTGAAGGGAACTCCCCTGCTCCTATTGACAAACAAAAAGCCGCTGGTCGTCGCGACGTCCGACGCGTTCGGCAGGCCGTGGATCGTCGCGGCCACACCGCTGGGCGTCACCTCCGCGAACAATCTCTGCGAGACGGGGTTTTACGTACCCTTCATCGACCGGCTTGTCCGCTCCGCACGTTCGGCACTCGAGGGACGTAACGAGGCATGGACCGCCGGCGCCGCAATAAAAAATCCCTGGTATAACAGCCGTGTGCCTGCACGACTTCTCGGAACGGACAATACCCTCATTTTACAATTGCAGCAGCAGCCGTCGTTCGTCGTCGAATTGCCGGGCGTTTACACCGTCGTGCCTCCTGCGGGAACCCCGTATCTCCAGGTGGTCGTTCCCGACACGCTCGAGAGCAGACTCGATTACCGCCTGCCCGCCGCCGACCGCTGGACCGTCGTTTCACCGCAGGAGCTCTTCGCCTCCATGGAAGGCCGCGGCCGATCGCTCTGGCGGCTCGCTCCGTTGCTGCTGCTCGGACTGCTGCTCTTTAGCGAACTGCTGCTGCGGCGGGGTAAGCAGCGGTAAAGCGCCACCTCTCCCGTCGTCGTCGCCGGTGCAGGGAAAGAGGCGTCGTAGCGAGCTTTATCGAGGTGGGTCTCCTACCCCGCGCGCGTCCCGCTAGGCGGGAGGACGGGTGCGGGATGAGAGGGAAAGGCGCGGCCGTAGAAAAAAAGTGTCTCCATCGTACCGGCGTAAAGGTCCGTTCATGGAGCAATAACGATTTTTTTCCGCTGCTTTTTCCCGTCGAAACGAAGTGTGACGAAATAGGCCCCGGGTGAGGCGGAAGTCTCTCTTGACGTGCAGTCCCATGTAAGATCGACAACCGGAGCGTCGATCGGACAGGTTGTTTGCCATATCAGCGATCCGCTGACCGACCGGATCGAAGCCTCGAGGGTTTTCACCGGCGCTCCGAGGGGGACCGAGCATCGGAAATGCAGCTTCTCTCGGCGGCTTCGACGGACAACGGTCGGGAAGACCGACAGCACCGTTTCGGCGGACGGCGAGAGGCGGACGAGGCGTTCCTGCTTCTGATCGGTCAATATCAGATCGAGGGTGTCGGACGGCAGATACCCGGCTTTGGACACGGCCAGTCCGATCGGCAGGTGGAAAAAACTGACGATGGAGAGGTTTCCGATATTATCGGCCCGCTGCAGATAATCGGCGGTGCCGACCCTGCCCTTAACGGTTGCGTACGGAACGGTATGATTTTTTTCGTCCCGGACCTTGATGAGCAGGCTGCACGGGAAAAGCTCTTTGCGGCACGGTGTGGAGTCGATGGGCGCCGCACGTCGATCCGCCTCTTTTCTGATGACAACGCCGGCGGCCGCTCCGGAGGGAAGCATCACGAACGCGATGCCGGATGAATCGAACCGTCCGAGCGAGTCGCCCTCTCCGCTCTCCACCACTGCACCGTTAAGGGGCAGCCCGCCGTTATCGATCGCCTTCAGATACACTTCTCCCGGCCGCATGCAGCTCAGCAGCGCATCCGGAATACCCCTGCCGCACTCATTGTTCGTTGTTGTACTGCCGCGCGGCAGGCGGCAGAAACGGTAAAGCCTTTGGCGCACCTGCGCGGCATCGAGATCAGTGTCGGATTGCCTGATAAACGCGCATACGGCGGCGATCAGCGGGGCGGCATAGGAGGTCCCCCTATCGAAGATATAGGTCAGGGTGGATTCGTATCGATAGACATCCGGCATATACACGCCGCTGCCCGGAGCGACCACGTCGGGCTTGATGCGGCCGTCGGCGGCGGGGCCTCTGCTGCTCCACTCATCCAGAAACCCGAAAGGAGTGACCATGCCCACCGCAATCACTCCGTCGACGTCGGCGGGAGCGTCGAGCGACGTGTCGCCCTCATATCCCTCGTTGCCGACCGCATTGACGATGATGACGCCCCGCCGCACAGCTTCGGCAGCGGCCCGGGAGATGATCGTCGTCTTCCCGTCAAGGTCACTCTTCGCATAGCTGAGGATCGTATCGAACCTGCCGTCTCCGCGCTCGATGACCGCCGAATCCTCAAAACCTTCCCGGTAGGCGACGGAGCTCGAAATGATGTCGACGCCGAGGCTTTCCGCCCAGACGACCGCCGCAGCCCAGTTGTCCTCTTCGCCATGAATCTCCCGCGACGGTTCAACGTCCGGCGGTTCATATTTATATGAGTCTTCCGTTCGTGCGAGCAGGAAATCCGCCCCCCATGCCGCTCCGCAATAGTACGGCGGATCATACGATGCGACAAGACTGAACACCATGCTGCCGTGGCCATCATTGTCGTAATAGTGGTGCAAATAATCATTGACCACCGAATCCGGATCCTCGACCGTCGTGTCCCCGTCGACGAAATCGAAGGTACCGACGATGGCGTTACGGGTAAAAAGGTGACGGAAGCTGCGGTGCCGCAGCCTGAACCCGCTGTCGAAAAAGGCGATCCTGATTCCGGAACCCGGAGCCATGGAACCGAATCGGCGTGAAAGATAGTCGTGCGCCCGGGGAATTGAAAGCATTGATAATTGGTCAAACGCTCCGCCGTAAATGCCGGATGAAGACGACGTGCGTTTTCTGAGCGATCCGGAAGACCGGTCGAGCCTTTGCCGCGAGCTTCCGACAAGGGTCACCTGTTTAACCTCCGGTAAGGCCGCCACCGCCGGGACGGCGCGTGCCGGCAGATCGAAACTCGCCGCATTCCCCCATTTGAAGCAACGGCGCAGCCTTCCGCCCATACGCTCGACGACATGAAGGTAATTTGACGAAACCGGCCGGTCGGCAACGGCGTCCGAACGAAACCCTGCGGCGCGGCGACGGGCAAGCGCGCGGGGAGAGGCGGCGCCCTCAAAGGACCCAAGAGCAGGTTTGTCGATGAAGTAGACCCAGATGGGGATAGTGGCGGAATCGCCATTGGATGTTGTACCGCTACGGCGAAGTGCGGCGCGTGCGGGGGAAAAAATCGAAACGGCGGCCGTCAATGAAAAAATCAGTGGGATACGACGATATTTCATTCATTCCTCCGGTTATCAATCGGCCTTACCGCTCGAAACCTCACAGGCGATGTACCCGCTTCGTCCCTAAAAATACACCGCGAAGATAAGAATCCATACTCCGTCACTTATTTATCCATTTTTCAGGCATGAAAAAAATAATCGGTTTTCTCAAACTCCTCCTTCCGCGGGGGATGTCACGTAAATTAATTATTGTTTTTTCTTTTGATATGCTCCGCAACTTCGATTATATTATGTTCTTCGGGGAGAAAAAAGTTACCTGTAGCAAAATCCGCAGTGTAGATACCATCGTGCGGGGCTATATATTACCAATGAAATAATCTGTTAAATCATGAGAATACCCGTCGTTGCATTTTTCTTTATTATCACCGGTATATGTTTTTCCGTTTCCGGTACGGCATTGAGCATCTATGCCGGTAATGATTTCTATATGTATCAAGACGGCATCGATTCAACAAAAGGCGGAAAGGATATACTGCTTGATTTCGGGTTCGGACTTGAGAATATCGGCGGTTCCGGCCTCTCTTTCATCACCGACATGAAGGGTGCCAATGTTTTTCATGACGGCCTTAGCGGCTCGGAACTGCGCTCCCCCTTCCAGCTCACGACCGCTTATTTCGACTGGCGAAGCGGGGCGGGGAAACTGCGGTTCCGTCTGGGGCGCCAGCAGTACACCAATCTAAGTGTCGAGACGTTCGATCTTGATGGATTGAGGGCGGAAATCTGTCCCATTAAGAAAATGGCGATTAATGCGACGATAGGAATGTATGTTCCGACGCCGTATGTGGAGGAAACCGCGTACTTTGAAAAAGAATTGCTTCCCCCCGTCAGGGACACGGTCGCCGACACCCTTATCATCAGAGACACCCTGAAAGAAAAATTCAAGTATGAGGCACCGTTTCTCTCCACACCCGCCAAAAGCGGAATGCTGCTGCTCGACGGCTGGGTGACGGCGATTCCTTTCACGACCCTCACCTGGGCGACCACACTTGTGCCGAAGGCCTTCGAAAAAACGACCTTCCTGTATGATACCTTACAGGTGCGGCATACCGACAATGTCACCTACGATACGATCGCCGATTCCGTTGTCGTAACTTCCGTCAAAGAGACCGGCGATTTCCGCATGGCGCTCGGCGCGAACGTTTCTCCGATTTCACTCGTGCGGCTCACCGGAAGCGGCCGGTTTTCTATTGTCCAGAAGGGGTTCGATCGCTTTGACGGGCGATTAACGGTCGTTCCGATCGAGCTTCTGGAGGTTTCTGCATATATCATCGGAGAAAAAGGGCGCGTCGACTCGACCAACTATTTCTCGATACTGTTCCACCGGCAACTTATTGAATACGGGCTGACGCTCAACGCTTTTTTCAAGGATGAAAATATCTTTTTGGAGGGTGACTACCATATGGTCACCATCGCGGACGAAGGCATCGATCACTTCATATCGCTCGATGTATCGAACCGGTATTTAAACGGCGGCGTCGTGTTGGGCGCGGGATTCCATGGAATGACCGTGCGCCCTTACGGGGGAGCCAAGTTGCCCTTTTTAAAGTTTTTTTCTCTTGTGGGATCGGGGGAGTATTGCTTCACCGATGAGACCGACGCCGATAATATTCACCACATGGCCGTTCTTTCCGGAGGCTTAAAAACGGCCATTCACCCGATCGGCTTGACGATATTTCCGCGGATCGAGTATATCACCAATCGTTATTTCGCTAAGGATGTCCGTTTTCTTCTTACGACGACGCTCCTTATCAATCATTTCTGGGGAGCTCAACAGTGAAAAGGGTACTCCTTCTGCTTTTTCTTTCCTGTTTTATTTTCGCCCAGAGTGACGATTTTCTGAGTGATGATCCCTTTTTGGAAGAGCCTGAGAGTGAAAGCTCGGCCGAAGAGGAGTTATTCGGAGACGTTCCGCCTGAAAGCGCTCCGCCTCCATCCGAGCCGCCTCCGCCCGAGCCGGTTCCAATCGACGAACCGCCCCCTGCCGAATCATCGCCGCCTTCAGTCCCTGCAGATGACTCTTTTTTAGACGATATTATCGGCACACAACCGATAATTCCTCCACCTCCTCCGCCTGCGGCCGCCGAACCGGAGCCGCCCGAGCCTGCCGCCGTTCAACCTGCGACGCCGGAACCGACTCCCGTAGAGCCGCTTCCACCGCAACCGGCAGTATCCAAACCGCCGATTTCCCCGGTCCCGACCCCGTCAGCACCAACAACCGGGGATGGCTCGGGGCCGGATATTATCGAGCCGCCTGCCGATAAAGCGGTAAAAAAACAGCCGTCCGCCGACGAAGGCGTCAAGTACAGCAGCACTCCCAAAATGAGCGAGGCGGTGATTCAGGAAACCCCCGATATTCCGCAGTTCTCACATCAAGCGCATATTAAAGATGTCGGCGCCGAATGCGTCCAGTGTCACCAGACGCTCTTTTCGGAATCGGTTCGGGGAGTTAAGACCGGACCTTCGATGAAAGAGATCTGCAGCCAGTGCCACAACGGCACCGACGCACCCGCAGAAGTGCTCGTCGGTTTTTCGGATGAAAAGAAGTACGTCAAGACGCACATGCCGCTGTTCTCACATACAAAGCATATTGAATATACCGAAAAATGCGATGCCTGCCATAAGGATATTTACGGTAAATTGAAAACGATCAAGATCCCGCCGCCGATGCCGGTCTGCACCGAATGCCATGATAACAGTAAAGCGAACGCCAACTGCAGGGTATGTCATGACGATCCGAGCAAACTGAAACCGAAATCGCATACGCCGCGATGGGTATACCGCAACGGTCACGGCACCGATGCGCGGTACAATCAGGCGCAGTGCCGCGATTGCCATGTGGATCGTGAATGCAGCCAGTGCCATCGCGGTCAGAGCACCTTCGGCGTTCACCGGCCGGGCTATAAATATTCCCATGGAATGGATGTGCGGCAGCGTATTGTCAACTGCAATTACTGCCACGATCTGGAGAACAGTTGCGCAAAATGTCATGAGAGGGTACGATAATGGCTCTGCGACACTCTCTGCCCCTTTTCGGAGCATGGCTCCTTACACTGTATTTCGGGTGCAGCGAACTGCGGGAGGATCACCCGCAGGCGGTTGTCGAACGGTGTGAAGTTTGTCATGATATGCCGCCAAATGACAGCGGCATCGGAATGGAAACCCACTTCAATCATGTTATCGACAGCAACATGGGCAGAAATCTGAAATGCTGGCAATGTCACCTCAATTGCGACCTCGTCATACAAATTGCAAACAATCCTCTCGACTCCACCGCCACAGCAAAGTACGACACCGTCATGGTGTGGGCCCTCGACTCACTGCATCGCGACAATGCTTCAGAACTTGATTCCAACGACTATCAATGCCGCTTGTGCCATGATTACCAGGAGTGCGATGAGTGTCACCAGTCCCCGCCGAACAATATTTCATTTCCGATATCACAGCGGGTGCACAAGGTTCACGTCACCCAGCAGGGGTTCGGGTGCGACACATGCCATAGTGGGTACGATCCTGCAAATAAAAAGTTACCCATAACCTTTAATCGCGTCGGCATCAGGAATGTTCCGTCAACCCTGCACGACAACGGCGATACGAACGTTATTTTCGATGTCAAGAAAAAGCCGGGGCATCCCGTCGAGCCCACCTACGATCCTGTCGGCAAGACCTGCAACAATCTCTACTGTCACGGTGCCATGACCTGGGGCGGCAAGCCCTCGGTGGCGATCCCCGATCTGATGCCTCAGGATTCGAACCAATGCAGTTTCTGCCACAATATCGACTCCCTGCGTGCAATCGGCCCCAATCATCGGCTTGAGGCTCATGCCCCCCTGTTCCCCGACTGCCTCAACTGCCATCCGGGATTCCGCCTGAACACCCGCGCTACCGATGAAGCCAAACATCGTAACGGAGTGCTTGATATAATCTCAAGGGCCAAATGTGATTCCTGTCATACCACGCCCATTTTTGTGGTCCCGTAACCCGCGGCGGTTTAATGCCGCTCCCCGCTCTCCCGCAATGCTTGTCGCAATGGCAGTGTTGAGCGTCTGTTGCGCGGTCGCACTCTACGGGTATTGGGTGCACCCCCCCCGTGCGGCACACGAGCCGCCGCACATCCTGTTTTCGTCAAACGGAGGGCCGGTGCTGTTTCCTCACGGACATCATCGACAGGACTCCGGTGCGGCGATCGAGTGCGCCGAGTGTCACCATACTTCCGATTCCGGTACGAATACGGCAGCGGAGATGCAATGCCGCGAATGCCATTATGACGACCCGGAGGTCGTCGAAGCGGTATGCGCCGACGATAACATCCACCCCCGTTGTATCGGTAAACAGTGCAACAACTGCCACGACGGTGAGGCGTGCACCTTCTGTCACCGGAAACAGCCGTGAACAGCCGATCGTTCATGAAGGGAGTGCGGTCGTCCATTCCGCTGCTTCCGGTGCCGGCCGCGGCGGAAGTGGTTGACACGACGGAAAGCGTGACCCAGCTTCTGCCCCCCGGTGCGGAGTGCACGGTCGCCGCGGGAAGCCGGGTGAAGCGGGGGGAGCCGCTCTGCCGGATGCCGCTCCACGGCTCATTCGCCTCACTCAGCGGAACGGTGCGGCGCATCATGCCGTGGAACGGCGGACCGCGCGGGCGATTCCTCGCGGTGATCATCGCCCGCGAACCCGACAATGGGCGTCACCGGCTCTTCGATCCGGTGAAAGAGGCGACGGCGCTTTCACCCGCACAGCTGCGCGATCAATGCGGCCGGGCGGGTTTCCTTTTTCCCGATGATCAGGAGCCACTCCTTTTTACCGCACTCGATGAAGACGTCGACCGGGTCGCCAACCGCTGGTGTATGGAGAAGGAGTTCGGCCGCGTGGTTTCAGCACTGAAGATGCTGCGGCACCTGTGCGGAAACCGGAAGATCGTTATCGCGCTCCCGGCGTCAATGCCCAGGGAACGAAAAAAGGCGTGCTCGCCGTTCGGTGAAGTGTTCCCGGTTCCCGACCGGTATCCTGATGCGACCGTGGGCCTGATCATTTGCCGTCATCCGGTCCTGAAATCGGCCGGCAGGGTTGTCGTTATTGACAATAAACGACTGCTCTCCCTCGCCGCGTCGCTCGCCACCGGCAGTGCGGCGACTACCATGCACGTTGCGGTGCGCATCGGAAGAAAAGGACAGGTGCGTCTTTTTCAGGTCCTCGTCGGAATGAGCATCGCCGAGCTGCTTTCCCGCTGCAATGTCGCGGTTTCCGACGGGATGCAGCTTATTCTCGGCGGTGAAATGAACGGCGCGGCGGCCGACGGCCCGCACCAGCCGCTCTCCCCCGAGACCGACGCGCTGCTGGTCCTGCCGCCGCGCGATGCAATCCTCAGCGAAAACACCTCCTGTGTCAATTGCGGCCGCTGCCACCGGGTGTGCCCGGTCAACCTGCGTGTCGACCTTATCGGTAAATGTGTGGAATTCTCCCGGCCAAAGGAGGCGCTGCGCCTCGGTATCGAGCGCTGCATCGATTGCGGGCTCTGCACCGCCGCCTGCATCGTGAGGAGGCCGCTTGCCCACCTTCTTGCCTACGGGAAGAACGCATTTCCGCGGCAGCGAAGCGCCGCCGGGGGTGCGGCATGAGAACCACGCCGCTCCTGGCCGTATCATTCCGCCCGTTCCGGTACAGTCGCCTGCTTTACACCCATGTCAATTACCTGTTCATGCTGCTGCTCCTGCCGTCGGCCGTGCAGGGTGCCCTGCTCTATGGACTGCACGCGGTGCGGATCGTCTGCGCGTCGATCGCCGCCTGCATGCTCTGGGATATGCTCTTTGAACGGCTGTTCCGGAAGCCATGCCGCATCCACGACGGGAGCGCCGCACTGTCAGGGATGCTCCTCGGTATGCTGTTCCCGCCGCTTGCGCCGTGGTGGATTATCGTTGTCGCTTCGGGTGCGGCGATGTTTTTCGGCAGGCAGCTCTTCGGCGGTGCGGGGGGAAGCCCGTTCAACGCGGTCTGTATCGGCTGGGCAGTGGTCATGGTTTCGTGGCCGGGCACTGTTGATCCGACATACGGATCGGTCGGCCTTGATCCCCCCTGCGGCATCGAATACCCCCTGTCGGAGTTGCGGCGGCTCGGCGCAGGGGCGCTGTCGCGGTTCCCCCTTTCCGCACTTTTTATGGGTAAACAGGCGGGGTGCGTGGGTGCGTGTGCGCCGCTCCCGCTTCTTATCGGCGGCTGTATCGGCATGGCGCTGCGACTCATTCCGTGGGTTATTCCGGTCTCATTTATCGGAGCGATGGCGCTCACGGCAGCGGTTTTCGGTTTTTCCGGTCAGTTAACGGCCGGACTGCCGCTTTTTCATCTCCTGACCGGCTTCTCACTCATCGGCGCGTTCTTTCTTGCCGCCGATTTTTCAAGCCGGCCGGTTTCGCCGCGTGTAATGATCTGGTACGGAGCTTTGTCGGGCGCGCTCACCGTGCTGTTTAGGATGTGGAGCGGCTTTCCCGAGGGGCTGCCCTTTGCACTGCTTATTGCCAACATGACCGTGCCGATGCTCGACCGCGGCGGCGCGCCGAACGATCCGCCGGCTCCCGAGGTGATGAGAGTATGAACGACGCGGTAAAGATGTTTATCGTCCTGGCGGGCGTCACCACGACCTGCGGGCTGCTGCTTGCCGGCGCACACGACCTTACCCGCGAGCGTATCGTCACGCAGCAGCTGCGGTATATCAAGGGACCGGCCATACGAACGGTTCTGTCGGATGCAACCAACGATCCGCTCCTTGACCGAAGGGTCGTTGCCGTTTCCGGCAAAGAAGTAACGCTGTTTTTCGGCAAGAAAGGCGGCCGCGTCACCAGCATTGCCCTCGAAACAGCCGCACAGGGGTACGCCGGACCGGTACACATCATTTCAGGGTTTGATCCGGAAAGCGGCACATGCACGGCAATCGCCGTCGCTCTGTCACAGGAGACACCGGGCATCGGTTCGCGTATTACCGGGGATGCGTTTACCGGATCATTTACGGGGCTTGACCCTGCGACCGCAGCAGCGCTTCGAAAAGACGGCGGCACGATCGACGGCGTCGGCGGTGCAACCGTATCCTCCCGCGCCGTCTGCAGCGCCGTGGCGGCCGCACAGAAACTCTTCAAGGAAATTCGTCCGTCAATTTCGGAGGTCGAGCGTGAAAATGCTCATCAATGATTTTACCCGCGGGCTCTGGGAGCAGATCCCCCCCTTCCGTCTTGTGCTCGGGCTCTGCCCCACGCTGGCCGTCACTTCGACCGTTACCGGAGGGGCGGGTATGGGGATCGCAACCACCTTCGTACTGGTCTGTTCGAATGTTCTCATCTCGGTGTTACGGCCGGTCATCCACCCCAAGGTACGAATCGCGGTCTTTATCGTGATCATCGCCACATTCGTCGTTTTCGTCGAGATGGCGACGCAGGCATGGGCCTATCCGGTCTATCAACTGCTGGGTATTTTCATCCCGCTTATCGTGGTCAATTGCATCATACTCGGCAGAGCAGAAGCCTTCGCTTCAAAGCATACCGTCGTACGCTCCTTTTTCGACGGCCTCGGGATGGGGATGGGCTTCACGCTTTCGCTCGCCGTCATCGGCCTCCTGCGTGAACTGCTCGGCAGCGGCACCATTGCCGGCAGGGCGCTCTTCGGGCCCTCGTTCCTCCCCTGCACCCTCATGGCGAAAGCGCCGGGAGCCTTCATCACGATAGGATGCTTTCTTGCTATCATGAACGGCATCGATGAGCGGAAACGGAGCATCAAATGATGGACGCGGTCATCGTCATCTTCAGCGCCGTCTTTGTCAACAACATTCTCCTTGCCCGGTATCTGGGCAACTGCCCCTTCTGCGGCGTCTCGAAGAACCTTTCATCGGCATGGGGAATGGGCATTGCCGTGATCTTCGTCCTCACCATCGCCACGGCCGCTACCTGGATCATCCATCACTTCATTCTCGATCCGCTCCATCTTTCCTATCTGCAAACGATCGTTTTCATCCTGGTAATAGCGACCCTGGTGCAGCTTGTCGAGTTCTTTCTGCAGAAAAACGCGGCCGCGCTCTTTCAATCGCTGGGCATCTACCTGCCGCTCATTACCACCAACTGCGCGGTGCTCGGCGTGGCGATCCTCGCAATAAAAAACAGTTACGATTTCATCATGTCGGTCGTATTCGCCGCCGCCTCGGCCGCCGGGTTCCTTCTGGCCCTGCTCTGCATGGCAGGAATACGCGAGCGACTCGAAACGGTCGTTCTTCCCCGGCCGTTTCGTGGGACCGCGATAACACTCATTATCGCGGGCATTATGGCGCTTGCGTTTTTCGGGTTTTCGGGCATGGACGCAACACTCTCATCGCTGGCCCATCACTGACGAGGAGCCTATGACGCCGCTTGTCACCACCGTCGTCTTCATGGCCGCTCTCGGTGCAACTGCCGCACTCGTGCTCATCGCTGCGGCACGTTTCCTCGCCGTACCGTCCGACCCGCGCGTGGAGGCGGTGCTTGCGGCGCTTCCGGGTGTAAACTGCGGCGCCTGCGGGTACAGCAGCTGCGCGGCCGCCGCCGCCGCAGTGGTCAGGGGTGAAGCTGCTCCGGGCGTATGTCTTATCGGAAAAGCGGAGGTGAGCAACGCCGTCGCAACGATCATGGGGAAGGAGGCGAAAGCGGCAGCCCGTAAAATCGCCTATCTCCGCTGCAGCCGTAATTGCGGCGAAGCGGGGACGGATTTCCTTTACAATGGTCCGGCCGACTGCCGCAGCGCCATGATGCTCTACGGTGGCGGAAAAACCTGCAGCGGCGGATGCATCGGCCACGGCACCTGCGAGACCGTCTGCCCGGTCGACGCAATCACCATGAAAAACAGTCTTCCCGTCATCGACCCGGCACGCTGCACCGGATGCGGCCTCTGTGTGAACATCTGTCCGAAAAAGATTCTGGCGCTCATCGATGACACCCCCCAAGCTGCCGAGAAAAAAAAGTGCGCAGAGTACTGCATGCAGGACGACCTGAAATTCGAGGTCGATCAGGAAAAATGCATTAAATGCGGCATCTGTTTTAACAACTGCCCGGTCGACGCGATCGTCTGGGAGAAGGGGAAACCGGCGTTCATTGAAAAAGAGCATTGCATCGGCTGCTATACCTGCATGCGCCTCTGCCCGCCGAAGGCGATCGGGTAAGCGAGGCACCTCTATTATATTTTGTATCTCCCGGCGGAGGAATGTATTCTTTATCAAAGCCATGAACTATTTCGTGGATGAGCAGCGAGCGGTTTCGTTCCGCGGGCTCGTCCATTCATCCGGATAACACTATCAAGGGAGCTGTCATTTATGAAGCGTGCAATTGCTGTTTTAATTATTGTTGGATGGGTGTTGTCGGTTTTCGCCGCAGAGCCTCGTTATATCGGCGCTGCGAAGTGCGCGAAAATGTGCCATAAGGGCGAGAAGAAGGGGAGCCAGTACGAGATATGGCGGAAGAGCAAGCACGCCGGGGCGTTTACAACGCTGGGAACCGATTCATCGAAAGCGGTGGCGAAAACGGTGAATGTCACAGGCGATCCGCAAAAGGCGCCGGAGTGCCTGCGCTGTCATGTCACCGCGTTCGGGGTGAAAAAGGAGCTCATCGATTCGACCTGCACCTACAGTGACGGGGTGGGGTGCGAAGCGTGTCACGGACCGGGAAGCGAATACCGCAAGCTCAACGTGATGAAGAAGCATGATATGGCGGTTTCTGCAGGGCTCTGGGAGCAGAAGGAGGCAGTCTGCACCAGATGTCATAATAAAGAGTCCCCTACCTACAAACCGTTTGACTATTCTGAGGCTGTCAAGAAGGACGCCCACCCGGTTCCGGCAAAAACCGCTAACAAATGATCCGGGCCTATCGGTTTGCACGTTCGCTTCAGGTGGGGATCGCGCTTCTTGTTCTGCTGACCCTCTCATCACTGGCGGGGGTGATTATCCCGCAGGGACTTGACGCTCAGCGATATCTCAATCAATGGGGCGCCGCAGCGGGAGGGCTGCTGTTGCGCATGGGGCTCGACCGCCTTTTCTCCACCCGCTGGTACAATCTGCTGCTGGGACTTTTCTCCCTCAACATCCTGCTCTGCACCATCAACCGTCTGCGGGCGACAATTGCCGCCCTGACGCACTCCCGGTTTTTGACGACTGATCAGATCAACTCCCTTGCGCTTCATGCCGAGCTCGCCGGAAAAGAGGGGCCGGAAATCACGGCGGAAAAAACCATCCTCTCCCTCAGGGAACAGCACCTTTCAACATCGCTCCTGCGGAGCGCCGGCGAGATCCGCATTACCGGCCGTCGGGGAAGCGTGCGGGAGGCCGGGAGCGCACTTCTGCATTTAAGCATCCTGCCGCTTCTTATCGGCGGACTGATCGGAAAGATGACCGGTTTTTCCTATATGCAGCAGCTCGGCGCCGGGGAGTCCGCTGCGGTACGGGAGCGCCCGTTTTTCGTCCGGTGCGACTTCTTCGAGCTGGAGCGCAACGAGGAGGGCGCAGTAAAGGATTACAAATCGGGACTCACCCTGCTCGACTCCGCCGGCGATACGATCGTGCGTAAGGTCATCGAGGTCAACCGTCCGCTGGTATACGGGGGAATAAAATTCTATCAGTCAAGCTATCGGAGCGATCCCCGACGCGTCGACGACATCACCCTCGTCGTCACCGGACCGCTCATCGGTGCGATCGGCAGAAAGGTCGTCCTGCAGCCCGGCGTCGGCGGGACCGTCAAGGGGACCGACCTGGTCGTGACGGCCGGCCGCTTCATGCCCGACTTCCTCTTCGACATGAAGACGAAACAAGCTCAGAACCGCTCCCACCTTCACCGCAATCCGGCGGTGTTCGTCACCATCACCCGCGGCGCCGATACGCTCTTCGCACGGTGGGTCTTTCAGAAATTCGGCGCCATGCACCATGCCGACGAGGCCTACGGCGCATCCTTTCTCTCGTACGACATGCCGATGAGCACCGGCCTCTTGATTAAAGAAAATCCGGGGAGCGTGCTTATCTGGTTCGGCATCATCGGCATGTCGATCGGCGTGCTGCTGGTTTTCTGGGCGCCGCGGCGGAGGTGCTGGGCGGCGGTCCGGCGCAGTAACGGAGCCGATGCGACGCTCCTGACGATCGGCTGCGACGCGGCGCGCGACGATCCGGAAGCCGCAGCGCGGTTTAACGGGCTGATCCGCCGGCTCTCGACGATCGTCACCGACTGACAGGTTCGGCAACGGAGGAAGACCATGACGCAATCGCTCGATATCACGCTCTTCTGGTGGGCGTTTGTCGGCTTCGGGCTCTCATCGGCGGTGCATACCGTCTTTCTTGCGGCGAACCGGAAAATCATCGGGACTGTCGCCGCGGCAACCATGGGTGCGGCATTTCTCATGCTCACCGCCGCGATTGCCGTGCGTACCGGAAAAATCGGCCATCTTCCGGTCACCAACGGATTTGAGTTCATGACCGTTTTTGCCTGGTCGGCGGCGCTGTTCTACCTCATTTTCCTCCTTATTTACAAACTGTATGCCTTCGGCGCATTCGTCGCACCGGTCGTGTTCATGCTTATCGTGAGCGCGTCGCTGCTTCCCAAGGAGCCGAATGCGCAGCTGGTTCCGGCACTGCAGAGTTACTGGCTGCAGGTGCATGTAACGCTCGCGGCGCTGGGTGAAGCCGCATTCGGGGTCGCCTTTGGCGCGAACTGCATGTTTTTCGTGAAAAAGCTGATCTCATCCGGTTCATTCGGATCCCGCCTCCCCTCCTTCGACCGCCTCGACCTCCTTTCTCACAAGGCAATCATCATCGGCTATCCGCTCTTTACCGTCGGCGCCCTCTTCGCCGGCGCCGTCTGGGCGGAACAGGCCTGGGGCTCCTTCTGGAGCTGGGACCCCAAGGAGGTCTGCTCGCTTATCGTCTGGCTGATCTATACCCTCTACTTCCACCTCCGCTTCCTGCGCGGCTGGCGTGGGGGAAAAACGGCGATTATAAGCGTTCTCGGTTTCATCGCCGCGGTGCTCACCTTTTTTGCAAATATGTTTTTAGGCGGGCTGCACGCGTATACATGAAACGTCGCTTATGGGGTATAAAAAAGTCGCGCCGGCATTGCACCGGCGCTTTCCGCTTCACCTAAAATTGCTGCAAGAGGGCCTTGCAGGTAGGATAGTAAT
>JAFGNB010000094.1 GCA_016927235.1 Chitinispirillaceae bacterium | reverse complement strand
GTTGGCCACGGGGAATCCGTGCTCGAACGCAAATGCTTCGATTCCCCGGCCGACGATCCGGTTGCCGTAAAAGAGGTAGAGACGGTTGACAAGTCCGCCCTCGAGCAGCACCGACGCGATTTTCCGTCCTCCCTCGACGAAGATGCTGGTGAGGTTCTGTTCGAATGCCATTTCGGTGAACGCGGCCATGCTCGCGCACGGATCGCCGATGCCGGTATACCAGAATTCGATGCCCGATGACGGATCGGAGACGATCCTGCGCTCCGTTTTTTGACGCACGACAATAATGCTGCGCGTTTCACAAGCGTGCTCATGGAAAAAGCTCCGGTGGAGGATCCTGTCGCTCGAAGCGAAGACGATCCGTGCCGGATTCGTTTTTCTTCCGAAGCGCACGGTGAGCTGAGGGTCGTCGGCCGCAAGCGTGCCGCTGCCGACGGCAACGGCGGCATGAGTCCGGCGGAGATCATGAACGATGCGCCGCAGCGCCGTGCCGGTAATCCATCTCGATTCGCCGGTCCGGTCGGCAATGCGGCCGTCGAGCGTGAGCGCGAGTTTAAGGGTGATGAAAGCGCGCCGCCGGGTGATCGCCCAGAAGAAATCCTCGTTGACGGCGGCGGCCTCGCCGCGCAGCAGTCCCGCGTCAACGGTAATTCCGCGGCGCCGTAATTGACGGATGCCCTTGCCTGCGACAAGGGGATTCGGGTCGCTGACCGCCACCACTACCCGTTTGATCCCCGCGGCGACGACGGCATCGGTACAGGGCGGCGTTTTTCCGAAGTGGCAGCAGGGTTCGAGAGACACGTACAGTGTGGCCCCGCGTGCCCGCTCGCCGGCATCCTTAAGCGCACGCTTCTCGGCATGGGGCCCGCCCCCGCCGTCGGCGGTCGCTCCTCTGCCGATAATGCGGTTTTTCAGAACGACAATCGCCCCGACCGCCGGATTCGGAAAGGTGGTTCCCTTGATTCCGCGTGCCAGCTCGAGTGCGAGACGCATAAAACGACGGTCGTAAGCAGTAAATTTTTCCATAACGGAGCGATCACCCGTTTCAAGGTTCGGGTTACTTTCGTTATTCGCATGGTAAATAGTATACTTTGATAAAATAGCATTTGAATGAACGGGCGTCCAACGATGAGCAATGGCATCGGTGCGAAGGGTGCTGCCGGAGGGGAAGATTTCTGACAGGCATGAAAAAAACCGTTGAAAACAGTGAAGAGCTGCTGAAACAGCTGGCACTGGGGGGAGATCCGCATGCCTTCTTTTTGCTTGGCGAATCCTATTTCCGGGCACGTTACCTGAAAGAAAGAGGGAGCGGCGCAACGCATCAGGATGCCCAGACGAGGATCCTTGCCGATGCGATGGAACTGCTCGAAAGCCTCCAGCACATCGCTCCGGCCCGCTTCGATGCCTGGTTCGAAGAACATTGCACCGTCGGTACGGGGACGGGGCAGGATAACAAGCAAGAAACAACCGTTGACAAAAAGCTTTCGGTTGAAACGGCGGCCTTTCTCAACCGCTGCAGCAGGGAACTGCTATGCATGGGGTCGGATATTAAAAGAGTACGTCAGCGCCGGCGGCGGCGGTTGCCGGATGCGCTGTTTCGAAATAAAATCGTCGTCTGCTGCGGTATCATTCTCGCCGTAGCGGCGTTTTTTTTCGCGGTGACAATGCTTATGGTTCGATTCCAGACCGCGGTCGCTATTTCGCTCGATACGCCGGGGCGTCAATTTTCACTCCGGTTTCCCCCCATGGCCATGGTTGACCGGGAGAGTGACACATTGTCATTACCGGGATCGGCGCTTCCCGACGCCGGCACCACTTTGCCCACGGCCCCTCCTTCCGGTGCGGCGTCGCAAACGGATGCATCCCCGACCGGTTTCATGCCTCCCGGTAAAAGCAAGCCGGTTTCACCGACTCCGGAGGTAAAAAGGTCCCTCCCCCCGGTTGTGCCCCGGGCCCGCATGATTCTCCCTCCCATGCCCTCACAAAGCATCGAGCCGCCGCAATCGACAGGACCGGTCACCAATGATTCGGCCGACGTACCGTCGACATCAATGCCGCACTCGACCACCCGAACGCCTCAGCAAGAACCCGCTTCAACCTATTGACCTCCCCGCCGGAAGCTGTGCGGTGTTACCGGACTCCCGGTTAAGGATTGAATTCTATAGTCTTATATGATACGATAACTCTTTGGATATAAAACAGGCCGTTATTTCTTCCGGCATGAAATGACGGCGGTTTGCAAATTTAGGGGATGATGAGATACTATTTTTTTCTTCTGATGATATGCCTGTTTCCGTGGCGGGTTGTGGGTGAGGTTGAAGAGTATATTCTTCAGCCGGGAGATGTCATTTCGGTTAATGTGGTCGAGCACCCCGAGTTTTCGGGGCGTCACAAAATACGGCCGGACGGGCGTATCAATTATCCGGTGATCGGCGAAATCGATGTCGCGACGCTTACCTGTGCGCAGCTGGTAAAAATCATGCAGGGGAAACTCTCCTCGTATGTTAATAACCCCGTCGTATCGGTTTCGATTGAAGCGTATTACGCGAATAAAATCTACGTCATAGGCGCCGTCACGCGGGGGGGCGAATACCAGATTTACGAACCGATCGATTTGATGAAAGCGGTGGCGATGTGCGGCGGGTTGAAGAACTCGAAGGTAAAGGGGATAAAAATCATCAGAAGCGACGGAACGATTATTGCAATAAACACGGCGGAACTGTGGGGAACCGCAAAATACGACACAAAAAAATACATTCTTTATCCGGGTGATACCATGTTTGTTCCCGATTCGTTTGAAGTCCCCTGGGGGCTGATCAGTGTTGTTTTAAACGTGATCAGTGTTTCATTGCAGATAGTGATATTAGTAACGCGATTAAGTTCGTGATCCGCACCTGTTGATGATAGGCTCGCCTCCAGATGGATAATGCAGTTATTATTTCAGTCGGCGGGGGAAAGGGCGGCGTCGGGAAGAGCACAATCACCGCCAATATCGGGGCGCTTCTGGTCCGGAACCATTATTCGGTCGGCTTTATCGATGCCGATCTGGGGGGGGCGAACCTTCATCTCTGCCTCGGCGTGCGCCGTCCCCTTAGAGGATTACAGGATTATTTAACCGGAAAGTATAAAACGCTTGAGGAAATAACAGTACCGGTATCATTGCCGAACAGCTGGCTTATCAGCGGCGCGAGTGATATTCTGGAGCTCGCCAACCCTCGTTTCAGCCAGAAACAGAAGATCATCAGAAATATCGCCAAAATGGAGGCGGATTTCGTTCTTGTTGATCTGGGTGCGGGAAGCGACAACCACGTCACTGATTTTTATGCGGCGTTTCCCTGCGGCATTATTGTCACCGACGGTCTGCCTACCTCGATCGAAAATGCCTACGGTTTCCTGAAAAACGGCGTACTCCGCGGACTGGTCCGCCTTTTTTCCGGGAACGGAGAAATCGTCGACAGCGTCAGGCGGTTTTCCGATCCGCAAAGCGGCAGGGCGTATGCCACCGTCGGGGAGATGATCGAGGGGCTGACGCGCAGATTCCCGCGGGCGGCTCAGGAGATGCGGAGATGGCTGCAGCGGCGCCGCACGTTTCTGGTGCTCAATATGGTGAAAGAATCCGAGGACGTCAGAGTGGGGGAACGGTTCGCTGAAATGGTGAAAAAGTATCTTTCGCTCAATATATATTATATCGGATATATCGTATTTTCCCCCGATGTTCGTAAGTCAATAAAAACGATGCGGCCGCTGGTCGAATATTGCGGAGCGTCGCGGGCGGCGGAATGCTTCGCCGCGGTGACCAACAATCTGATCGCTTTGACAAAAGGGTGCTTCTGAATGGAATATACGGAGTACTGGCATCTCAAGGAGAAACCGTTTGAAGAGCTGTGCGACGCGCGCTTCTTTTTTGAAAGCGAAGATCATCGCGAGGCGCTTGACCGCATGCTCTATGTGGTCAAAGACCGCAATATGAACATGGGGCTTCTGACCGGGGAAGTGGGGTCGGGCAAAACGCTCACCAAAAACGTGCTTGACAGCTCGCTGTCGCGGCATTATTTCGAAGTGATCGATTTTGTCAATTCCAGTTTCGATTTCAACGACATTCTCTACGACATTGTCGGCCGCATCACCTTTCGCGACGCGCGCCTGGCGCTCATGGAGGAGGAAGAGGCTCCGCGCAGCGATAAATACCTTCTGGTACGGCAATTCAGGAAGAAACTGGAAGTCCTCTTTTACGAGGAAAAAAGGCATTTGGTCCTGATTTTCGACGAGGCGCAGCAGATCGAAGAGCCGGTGCTCGATGAGATCAAGAACCTCACCAACCTCTCGTCGCCGACCGAAAATTTTCTGACGATCTTTTTTGTGGGACAGCCTGAATTACGGGAAAGAATCAGACGCCTCAAGCAGGTCGACCAGAGGATATTTCTCAGGTTTCACCTGAACAATCTCGATTTCAACGGGACGACCAAATATATCCGGCACCGGTTAAGGGTGGCGGGGCTTGAGTCGGGGACCTGTTTTACCAGTCTCGGCCATGAGATGATTTTCAGGCACACCGGCGGGGTGCCGCGCGAAATCAACCGGCTGTGCAAACTCGCGCTCAATTACGGATTTGCAAAAAATCTCACCGAAATAAGCCGTGAAGACCTTCAGGTCATCATCGATGACGCGGAGGATCAGGGAAGATGAGCAGGCGTAAATTCAATCTGGGCGACATTCTCCGCAAACTCAATGAGGCGGGTACGGAGAATGACCGCTCCGCTCCCGCTGCAGAGGAACCCCCGCGCTTCGCGTCATCGGTGAATTCCTCCAAAACCGGTCAGTCGCACACTTCTTCTCCGCCGGCACCCCTATCGTCGTTGCCGCGTCAGCCGGCATTCGACAGAAGGGCACCGAACGATCCGGCCCACCGGTTTGCTTCGACGGACGGGGAGGGCGCTGCGGTCGCCGAAATACATGACGCACCCGGCCTGCAAGGGGAGACGGCCGTTTCTCATCCGGTATACCAGGAGAAGAGTACCGAAGCGGAAACACCGCTGCAGCAACCCGGCACGGCGCGCCGTGGAGCGCCCGCGCCGCCGGTGGCATCGACGGCCGCCGACGAAGATGACGAGGGGGAGGTGTTTGACATTTACAAGTACATCGGTATTCTTCTGCGCCACCGATCCGCCATTGCGATAGTGGTAGCCGCCGCGACGCTGTTTTCATTGCTGCGTTATGCACGGAGCGAAACCTTTTACATCGCAAACGCCCGCCTTCTTTTTCGCCCCGATAATCAGGAGATTATCAATGATCGGATGATTTTCCGCTATTGGGGCGATCGTGAAAAAATGTTCAGCACTCACCTCGAATTGCTCAAATCCCAGACGGTACTTGCCATGGTGGCGGAGAATCTCGGGGAGAAAGTCTCCGTCGAAACGATCAAAGCATCACTCACGATTAAACAGGGTGAGACCGACGGTGAAAAGAACGACATTATCGAAATCTCCTGCCGTCATCAAAACGCCGAAACCGCCCGCGATATCGTAAACGAACTTTGCAGGTCGTATATCGACTACCGTCGCGACGTCAATGCGCAGGAGATCACCCGCTTGGTCGATAAATTCGAGTTTCAGATCGACAAGTTGCAGGCGGAGCTTTCCGCCAGGGAGTCGGATCTGCGCGAGTTCAAGGAGAAGCACCGCATGGTGGAGCTCTCGAATGAGACGAATGTGACCATCGCCAAACTCGCCGATATGGAAACCGCCCTTCAGCAGACGCAGCTTTCGCTTTTAGAAAGCAAGGAGCGTCTGGCCGCCCTCAACAAGCAGATCAGCGGCCAGGAACTCAACATCGTGCAGTCGGTCACGTATCATGACCCTTTTCAGAGCCGGATCGCCGATCTCGAGCTGGAACTCAACACGCTTGCTTCGGAATACAGTCCGGAGCATTTCAAGGTAAAAATGCTCCGGCAGCAGATCGACAACCTCAAGACGGCGACCGCCGACAGCATGACGCGCGAGGCGGCAAGCAGAACGCTGGTAAAGAATCCGATACGTCAGACCCTGCTTCAGGAACTGATCAATCTCTCGATTGAAAAATCGGCCCTGGATGCAAAAAGGGTGGCTCAGGAGCAGTTGATCGACCGGCTCAACCAGGATCTTTCCAAACTGCCGGCCATGGAACAGAATTACGCGTATCTGCAGCGGGAGACCGAATCGCTCCTGCAGACGCTGCGAATGCTCAAGGGCAGATACGAGGAGGCGAAAATCAGGCGTGATTCCGAAGAATCCGAACTGAAGCTTCTGGAACTGGCGCAGACGCCCAAAAACGAAATATCGAGCGTCAAGGCGATCAACATCCTCATCGGCGTGCTTGTGGGTTGCATACTCGGTATCGCGCTTGCGCTGCTGCTCGAATATCTCGACCAGACGATAAAAGAACCTTTGTCAATAGAGAAAACGCTCGGAATGCCGCTGCTGGGAATCGTCCCTTTTATCGAATCGGACAATGCGCTCCTCGAACAGACGACCGATCTGTCAAAGGGCATTATCGAACCTTTCCGGGCGCTGCGCGCCAATTTGAAACATATCGCCGCCAGCCGCCGTCTTCAGACATTTATCGTCTGCAGCGCGATCAAGGGGGAAGGAAAGACGACGCTCGCGGCGAACCTGGGCATCACCTTCGCACTGGACGGGAAAAAGGTCGTTCTCGTCGACGGAGACCTTCGCCGGTCGCAGACGCATGCACTTTTTTCCGTTTCAAGGCAGAACGGTCTTTCCGATTATCTTCTCGGTACGGTTTCGATCGACCAGATCCTCAAACCGACCGGTTTTGATAACTTGTCGGTCGTTACCTCCGGGGAACGGTCTCACAATTCCGCGGAGCTTCTCGGAACCGTCCGGTTCGACCGGTTGATCGAGGAACTCAGAGCGAAAGCGGACATTATCATTTTCGATTCGCCGGCGCTTCTTCCGGTGAGCGACACCATCACCATGGCGCCGAAATTAGACGGCGTTCTTTTTGTCGTGAGGACCTTCTGGACGCCGCTCAAGGCCGCCAAACAGGCGCTCAATCAACTGCAGCGGATCGGTTCGCACCTTTACGGAGGAATACTCAACGGGGCGTCCCTCTCTGGAAAGTATTACCCCTACTATTACGGGTATTACGGTTATTACGGATATCATTCCTATAAATACGCCTATGATGAAGACCGTAAGCGCCCTTTTTCCCTTCGTGAAACGGGCCTTCGCATCGAACGGTCGGCGAAAGACCGGCTGACCTCCCTTCGTTTCGCAATCCCGAAAGGCGCCGGCGTACTCAGCAGAGGGCTTAACCGGCTTGCCCGTAAAAAGACATTGTGGCTGCTTGTGGCCGGTTTACTGAGCGTAACGGGAGTACGTCTGGCGCTGCAAACACGCGTTCCGACGGCGCTTCCCGAACCGGTCGTATACCTGGGGCTCGGCGCCGGCCGGTCGTCGACGGCACCGAAGCCCGCCCGCGGAGAACGCGCATCCGTTTTCACGACCGGCGGGATCGTGATGCGGGAAGAAGCGCCGGCACAGGGCGGAGGGAGGACCGTCCCCGACTCTTCCGCATTGTACGCCGGCGTGCGGGGATGGTTCAGGGCGTTATCGGAACGACGCCTCAACGAGTATCTCTCCTATTACGACCCAGTGTCATTCGTCTATGAAGGCGGCGGATTCGAGCAGTGGAAAGAAACCGCGGCGGAGTTGTTCGGCGACACCGCCGGTGCGGTCATTCTGCTTGATACGGTCCGCCACACGGCATCCGAGGGCGCATCCGCGGAATGACTGGTTGACTACCGAGCCGTTACGCCGAACGATACGTTGCGCGGACGTATCGCCACGTCGTGGGCGGGCGGCGATCGGGGGTGGCGCATCGTGCGTCAGAGAAAGCTTCCCCCTTCTCCCCGTTGCGTCGAGGCGCGATAAATGAAACGGATTTTTTCCCTTTTCACCGCCTGCATCTACCTCGTACTGATCGG
>JAFGNB010000093.1 GCA_016927235.1 Chitinispirillaceae bacterium | reverse complement strand
GTCATGGAACGTCAGTTCTCGCGGTATTTCGACATCGCGGCCAAGGCCGAGGGGGTCACCGGCGAACGGCTCCTGCAGATTCTCGAGCTGCGGCTCGACAACATCGTTTACCGCCTCGGTTTCGCGCCGTCACGTCAGTGCGCACGCGAGCTCGTTTCGCACAACCATTTCAGGGTCAACGGCAAGAAGGTGACCATACCGACCTTTGAAGTCAAGGTGGGCGACGTGGTGCAGGTGCGCGAAAGCAGCAAGACCATAGAAACGATTCACAGCGCCCTTAAAAACGCGCGTGATATCCCCGACTGGTTGTCAGTTGACAAGGTAAAGCTCGAAGGGACCGTCATCCGGATACCGGACCGCGCTTCCATACCAGTCAATGTCCAGGAACAGCTCGTCGTTGAACTCTATTCACGATAAAGGGAGATAGACGATTCATGAAATGGAAAAGCTTGATGATGCCGAAAGGCATCCAGATCGAGAATCCTGATAATGTCCCGCATTACGGGCGGGTTATCATCGAGCCGCTTGAACGTGGATGGGGCCACACGATCGGGAATTCGCTGCGGCGGATACTGTTGTCTTCCCTTCAGGGGGCGGCGATCGTTTCGGTCAGGTTCGACGGCGTGCAGCATGAGTACTCAACGATCAACGGCGTTGTCGAGGATGTCACCGATATTCTCCTGAATCTCAAGCAGATCCGTCTGAAACTCCTTTCAGATGACGAGACCAAACTGCGCCTCGAGGTAAAAGGCGAAGGGGAGGTCAAGGCATCGGACATCGAGAAAAATCCGGATATCGAGCTGCTCACCCCCACCCAGCATATTGCCACCATTAACGGCGATGCGAAGCTTAAAATAGAAATGCGCGTTACCGACGGGCGCGGGTATGTGTCTGCCGAGCAGAATCGCCGGGAAGATGATCCCGTCGGCACCATTCCGATCGATGCGCTTTTCTCACCGGTGACCAAGGTCAATTTTGTGGTCGAAAATACCCGAATCGGCCAGCGTACCGATCTGGATAAGGTGATCATGGACATCTGGACTGACGGCAGCATATCGGTCGAGGACGCGATAGGATACGCGGCAAAACTGCTTTATGACCACCTTGATGTGTTCATCAATTTTGAAGGCGAACTGGAGCCGGTCGAAATGGTCATTCGGGACGAAAAAATAGAAAAACTGCGTCAGCTCCTCAAGATGCGTGTCGATGAACTTGAATTGTCGGTTCGGTCCGCAAACTGTCTGCGCGCGGCGAATATTCATTCTCTTGCCGATCTTGTCCGCAACCAGGAAGCCGATATGCTGAAGTATAAAAACTTCGGCAGAAAGTCACTGGTAGAACTCAACCAGGTGCTGGTGAATATGGGCCTGCAGTTCGGCATGGATGTCGACGGTATAGTCGGCAAGGAAGAAACCGCGGTCACCTGACCGGGGTATTCAAGAAAAACGATAGCAAAAGAAGGTATCAGCAATGCGTCATTTAGTCAAAGGAAGGAAACTGAACCGGACGGCGAGCCATCGCAGAGCGATGCTTTCCAACCTGGCAATTTCGATTCTGGACAAGGAACGGGTCGAGACGACACTCCCGAAAGCGAAAGAGGTGCGGCGAGTCGTTGAACGCCTTATTACGTATGCGAAGAAGGACGATCTTCACTCGCGTCGGCTTGCCGCGGTCCGCATAAACGATCCGGACGTGCTTCGAAAGCTTTTTGCCGTCATCGCGCCGGTCTACAAAGACCGCAACGGCGGATACGTGCGCATCATCAAGACACGGCAACGCAAAGGCGACAACGCGCCCATGGCGATAATCGAACTTGTGGGCATCGGCGGCGCCGACACGGTCCGCAGGCGCCGGAAGAAAAAGAAGGCTGAGCAGGGTCCGGGAACCGCCAAAACAACCTCCGCGCCGGCCAGGGAAGAGAAAGCGGCCGACGGCCCGAAATAATCATGACGGGTTTCCGTACCATCGTACTATTCATCAACGAGCATTATGAAAGGATATCACCATGGCGGTAAGCTACAAGGAACTTGGTTTCGTCAACACGCGTGAAATGTTCAAAAAGGCCATGGCCGGGAACTACGCGGTCCCTGCCTATAATTTCAACAACATGGAACAGATCCAGTCGATCATCACGGCGTGCGGCAAGTCAAAATCACCGGTAATTCTCCAGGTATCGAGCGGTGCGCGAAAATATGCCAACTCGACCCTGCTCCGGTATATGGGACAGGGCGCGGTGGCAATGGCAAAGGACGCGGGATATTCTATCCCCGTCGCTCTTCATCTTGATCATGGCGACACGTTCGAGCTCTGCGTTTCCTGTGTCGAATCCGGCTTTTCCTCGGTCATGATCGACGGTTCGCACCACCCCTACGATAAAAACGCCGAACTGACCAGGAAGGTCGTCGAATACGCCCATAAATACGACGTGACCGTCGAAGGAGAGCTCGGGGTACTTTCCGGCATCGAGGATGACGTACAGGCGGCAAAGTCGATCTACACCCAGCCCGATCAGGTCGAAGACTTCGTTAAAAAAACCGGCGTTGATTCCCTTGCGATATCAATCGGCACCTCGCACGGCGCCTACAAATTCAAACCCGAGCAGTGCACCAAGGATCCGGCCACCGGCATCCTCCTTCCCCCGCCGCTCCGATTCGACATCCTCGAGGAGATCGAACGGCGCATCCCCGGTTTTCCGATCGTACTCCACGGCTCAAGCTCGGTTGTTCCCGAATACGTGAAAATCATCAACGAGCACGGCGGCAAACTCAAAGCCGCGGTCGGTATTCCTGCAGAGCAGCTTCGCCGCGCCGCAAAGTCGGCAGTGTGCAAGATCAACATTGATTCCGATGGCCGCCTTGTCATGACCGCGATGATCAGGAAAACGCTCGCGGAAAAACCGGAAGAATTTGATCCGCGCAAATACCTCGGCCCTGCCCGCGACGAGCTGGTCAAAATGATGATCGACAAGAACCAGAACGTGCT
>JAFGNB010000092.1 GCA_016927235.1 Chitinispirillaceae bacterium | reverse complement strand
TGTTGTGGGGAATTCGCTCCCGGACGACCGTTCGACCGATACGATGTTCGTGTCGTGCAAGGTGTCGATCATTGATGTGGCGAGCGGTACGCAGGATACGATCCGTTTGACGCGCGGGAGCCATTCGGTGTACGGGCTTACGGTTGAGCCGACGGGCAGATACGCGTTTGTGACGCATCTGATCGGGAAGTTCAATCTGGTGGCGTCGACGGTGGAGAAGGGGTGGCTGCATACGAACAACCTCGCGATGATCGACATTCAGGAGCGGAAGTTCATCAATGATGTGAGCCTTGATCTTGCGATTGTGGGGTTTGGCAATCCGTGGGGCATCAAGTGCACCAAGGACGGGCAGTACATGATCATCGCACATGCGGGCTCCAACGAGCTTTCGCTCATCAATCTGCCGATGATGATCGATACGGTGCTTGCGCGGACGGGTCCGGGGATCAACGAAGGGGGAATGGACCTTCAGCGGGAGTTCACGTCGCTGCTGGATTGCCGCAAACGGCTGCCGGTTATTACCAAGGGTCCGCGGACGGTGGCGATTGCGGGGACGAGCGTGTTTACGGCGGGATATTTCGACGATGCCGCGGCGACGATGGAGGAGTTTGCGATCAGTATGGACAGGTCGCGTCCGCTGGGGACGTACGTGATCGGAGAACCGCAGCCCTGGAACGGGGAGCGCAACGGGGAGAACAATTTCTTTGACGCGTCGCTGTGCTTTCAGAAGTGGCAGTCGTGCCATTCGTGCCATCCGTTTACGCGTCCGGACGCGCTGAACTGGATCCTGGGGGGCGGCGCGGTGGTTGCGCCGAAGAACGCCAAGAGCATGCTGTATTCGTGGTGGACGCCGCCGACGACGTGGACGGGCCGCCGGGGTCATGCGCAGCAATCGATCGTTGCGGGAATCGAGCTGGAACAGTTCCGTATTCCCACGCGCGATCTTGCGGCGCCGTTAGACACGCTTTACATGTATCTCAAGCCGATGATGAGTCCGTACCTTGTTAAGGGCAGGCTCTCCGAGGCGGCGCAGCGCGGCAAGGCGATCTACTGCAACACGGAAAAGGTTGACTGCGAGAAGTGTCATCCGTTGCCGCTGACGACCGACTGTCAGTACTGGAACACGGGTGTTCCCGATCCGTACGATGCGAACACGCAGTGGAAGACGCCGCACCTTCAGGAGGCGTGGCGCACCGGACCGTACAACCATCTGGGGAGCCACTGGGGGCTGCGGGAGATCCTCGAGCTGGAAGGGCACACCAATGCCGGCGCCATGCTCGAACCCAATGAAATGGACGACCTGATCGAATACGTCCTGTCGCTGTAAATGACGGAGTGGGCCGGAGCGATCACAAACCGATTATCGATGCGCGATTATAAAGAATTGACTGCGTCAATCATTGAAATGAAATAGAGTGTGATCATGAACTTCATCATGAGGATGTCACTGCCGTGAAAAGGCGGGCAGGTCTCGATTAGAAAGGGGTTGTATGTCGGCACGAAGATGTTGGCTGGCAATAGTAGCGGCGGCCGCGGTGTGGGCTGACGAGGGGACGGATATCAAGATAAACGGGTGGGGATGGCTCAACTTTGGAAGGGTGGGGAGCGGATACAACCAGCAGGAAGAGGGCCCCGAAAAGGACATCGATTTTTCAAAGGAGTGGCTGGAGGATTTCAGCGCCGGCATACGGGCGGAGCGTTGCTTCACCAAAACCTTCAAGGCACACATGCATGTGGGGGTGTCGACGAAATACATTGTCGATAACCCCGAGCTGCTCAGTTACGAGTTCTGGAAGAGAGGCTGGGCGGTCTACCTCGTCGATGCGGCAATCGAAAAAGCCGTTACCATCAGCGATGTTCAATCCCTTTTACTGGAGTTCGGCTATTTTCCGGTGCGGTACAATCCGGAAGCGGCCAATCTGGGCGAGTATCTTTTCAGGAGTACGCCCTATCCCACGGTGATCGAGTCAGGGTTCGAACTCGCCGACAAGGAAAAACTCACCGGGCTTCATGCAGGGTACAAGTTGGATTTTCTGGATAAAAGCTTCCTTGAAGCGGACCTGTATCTTTCTTCGGCCATGCGGCATATTCCCATATTCGATTTTTCTCCGGCGCTGGTGCTGGCGGCCAACCTCCAGAATTTTGTCGAGGCAGGCGCGGGAGTTCAGTTGTTCAACCTGATATCAGTTGACGAGACGAAAACAACGCCGGGAAAGGATCCTTTCCGCATAACAGTATATCCGGAGCGGGTGGTGTACATCGATCCGACGCCGCTGGATACCATTATGATCACGAAGGATACTCTTATGTACCCTGAAGACACGCAGCTGACCACAATAACGAGGCAGTGGATTCTTCGCGATACGACGTTTTATACCTTCCGGGGCATAAAGGCCATGGGCAGAATCACTCTTAACCCGCGAGCCCTTATCCCCTCGGAGGCGTTAGGGCCTGAGGACCTGAAGATCTTTGCCGAAGTAGCGATTCTCGGATTGAAGAATTACCGGGCATGGTATGAAGATATCGCCGATCGAATCCCGATAATGTTCGGCATCAATCTCCCGGCCTTCAAACTGCTTGATATTTTATCATTGCAGTTTCAGTATTTTAAAAACCCTTATTGGAACACGTGGGAGTATGAATGGAAAAACGGATCACCCGTTCCCTATCAGGGACTTATGACGGGAGTAACCTACGAGCAATATTTAGCAGGACTGGCCGATCCGGACGACCGAATAAACAAGGAGATCCACGAGGACGACTGGAAGTGGTCGCTCTATGCATCACGGAAGATCGGCAAGCATCTGCGGCTCAGCCTGCAGTTTGCAAATGATAACCTCTTCAAGACCAAGTACATGCCTCCGCCGCCGAGCCAGAGCAAGTACACCGAAGTGATGCGGCAGACCTGGATGAAGGATGCGAACGGCAAAGAGATCTGGGGAAAAGTGTGCGACTGGTACTGGATGGCGAAGATGATGTTTTATTTCTAGGCGGCAAATAATTTCGTTGCATGAAGGAACCGGGGATGGTAAACTTCTTCCATCCCCCTCTTTCAGCGGACGGCTGCGACGGCGCTTAAATGATTGATGCGGCGCGGTGAATACAATCGGGGTGTGGTACGGACGATCCACAATTTGTACTAAACGAAGTTGTTTTTCAAGCTATCGATCACAATATGTCATATATTATTACCAATCGAAGGAAAAAGGGCTGCTTGCTGCGGGAAATTTTTAATCGCTTAATTTATTCTATCATTATCATTCCATCATTATCATGCACGCACGGGAGTAGTGTACTGATAATTTAATCATAAACCTTTAACCGAGATGCCTGTAGTGAAGAGTGAAATCCTTGAGCGGTGTGTTTGAACGGATGCAAGAACCGCCTGTTTCTGTCAACGGCCGAAGCGGCACTATTCTCAATCAAGTTAAAAAAGTATTGAAAAAACGGGAAAAAGGCGTGTTGACGATCCAAGGCGGCGGAGGCGTGCTTTTCGATGCATGCGGTTCGAGGAGTTTATTTGATCCGGGCAGGGGCGCAAGAGTGGGAAGAAGATGCCGTATTCCGAAAAAACGGGGGAGGTATTTTGCACCTGTCTATTGCCGCCGCTATAGCGAGGTATGAATGACAATTATGAATTTGACCAAACAAAACATCAAGTGCAGCAGTTTTTCTTCCACCTCGGGTGCGCAGGAATATTTTCTAACGGGAGTGTCGAGCGAGGGTCTGCCCCTGCGGGAGGCGCTTGACGAACTGGCGGCAAATTATCTCGCCGTGCTTCAGGAAAACGGGCTCGATGCGTCGACGCAGCAGTTCGTCCGCCTCTTTATCAGCGATATTTCGAACGATCAGGTATGGCTTCTCGATTCGGAATTATACCGGATCGCCTTAAAAGGCGCCGTATCCGTTGTTGAACAGGGGCCTCTGGGCAATTCGGAAGTGGGCCTTCTGGCATACCATATCAAGAGCAACGGCACTGCGTTCAAGAGGGAAATCATCTCGTCGGATCGCGACTACAACAATCGGTGCGTACTTGCCAGAGGGCAAAATTATACGCTGCTGTGGACAACCAATTTCATCAGCATCGGCGGACAATTCGATCCGGAAAAGCAGACGCAGGACATCTTCGCCAACCTGAGCGCAGCGCTTCACAATCAGGGCATGACGATCCGCAACAATATGGTCCGTACCTGGCTTTTCGTGCGTGACATCGACAACCAATACAAAGGCATGGTCAAGGCGCGAAGAGAATATTTCACTACCATCGGGCTTACCGCTAAAACCCGGTATATCGCCAGTACCGGGATCGAAGGAAAGTCCTTCGATCCCGGTACTCTCGTCACCCTTGATGCGCTCTCGGTGCAGAATATCAAGGAACAGCAGATCGTCCGGATGATGGCACTCGGGAATCTTTCCGATACGATCAAATACGGGGTCACCTTTGAACGGGGCTTCCGCATCCGTTACGGGGATCGTTCCCATATCTATATTTCCGGCACCGCGAGCATTGATGCCGAGGGTAATACGGTCTATGTATCCGATATCCGAAAACAGACCGATCGAACACTGGATAATATCGAGGCACTCCTCAAACCGCAGGGCGCCGCCATGGGGGACATGCAGTACCTGATCATCTATCTGCGTAAAACGAAACACTGGACGCAGATTCAGGATATTCTCGTGACCCGCATTCCCGATTCGGTGGCCGTCATTCCCGTGGTGGCGCCGGTCTGCCGTCCCAACTGGCTTATTGAAATCGAAGGGGTCGGCATCATTCCCGATAAAACCGACTTCCCGGTATTCGCATGACAAGAGGGACCGAATAGATTTTTCCGGTACGCAGGCCGACCGTTCGGGGGAGATCCGCAGGCGTATACCACAGTAGTTGACGCGTAAGGAGCTGCCGACCACCCTTCCCGTAATCGTACTGTCGACGGCTTTATCGTTTCCGCTCCGCTGCAACGGTTTGCGGAAATTATTTTATACCCGTTCATACGACTGGCGCACAAGGTGGGTGAACCATCGGGGAGTAGGAGGAGGCCGGAACTGTCGCGCGCCTGGGCAGACGGACCATGTTTTTTGAAGGAGTCTGCTTATGTCTGCACACGCTCTCGTCCGTTATCTAACGGGGAAAGATCCTGCGACTATTGATCCGGGGTTTGTTGGGTATCTGGCAAACCTGAGCCAGGTGGCGTCGGTTGCACCGGAGATCGCGCGATCGATTGTCGCCGAACTTGCCGATCAGCGCGCCAACCTCAAACTCATCGCCAGCGAAAACTACTGCTCGCTGCCCGTGCAGCTTGCGATGGGCAATCTGTTTACCGACAAGTATGCCGAGGGATTTCCCGATCACCGCTTTTATGCGGGATGCGGCAATGTGGATGCCGTTGAATCGTATGCGGCGGAGCAGGCGTGCAGGTTGTTCGGTTGCGAACATGCCTATGTCCAGCCGCACAGCGGCGCCGATGCGAACCTGATCGCCTACTGGTCGATTCTTACGACCCGCATTGAACAGCCGCTGCTTGAAGAAGGAGGGGAGACCGACCTCTCGAAGCTTTCACGCGAAGGATGGAACCGTCTGCGGGAAAAGTGCGGCAATCAGCGGCTTCTCGGGATGGACTACTATGCGGGCGGTCATTTGACGCATGGTTACCGGCACAACGTATCGGCGCAGATGTTCGACGCTTACAGCTACGGCGTCGACCGCGTCACCGGACTGCTCGATTACGACGAACTCGAAACGACGGCGAAATCGATCCGTCCGTTCATTCTGCTCGCGGGATACAGCGCGTACCCGCGTAAAATCAATTTCGCACGGATGCGCCGCATCGCGGACGGGGTCGGCGCCGTTCTGATGGTGGACATGGCCCATTTCGCCGGGCTGGTTGCAGGGGGTGTGTTTACCGATGAGTATAATCCGGTTCCGCATGCGCACGTCGTCACCGCCACCACCCACAAGACGCTTCGCGGTCCGCGCGGAGGAATAGTGCTTTGCACAAAAGAGTTCGCCGAAAGCGTGGACAGGGGGTGCCCGCTGGTCATCGGCGGGCCGCTTGCCCACATCATCGCCGCGAAGGCGGTTGCGCTTACCGAAGCGAACGGGCCGGAGTTCAGGCGGTACGCCTCGCGGATCGTGGAAAACGCCGCTACGCTTGCGCATGCATGCATCGCACAGGGAATGACCGTTGCCACCGGCGGCACCGACAACCACCTTTTCCTGGTGAATGTGACGCCCTACGGGCTTACCGGCCGGCAGGCGGAGAGCGCACTGCGCGACTGCGGCATTACGCTCAACCGCAACTCGTTGCCCTATGACGCAAACGGACCGTGGTATACGAGTGGTTTACGGATCGGTACTCCTGCGGTGACGACGCTCGGGATGGGCGAAAGCGAGATGCGGGAAATCGCTGCAATAATCCATATGGTGCTGTCGAAGACGACGGCGGCCGACGTCGACACCGGAGAACGGAAGGGGTCTCGAAGCAAGGCGAAATATCGCATCGATGCGGCCGTCGCCGCGGCCGCCAGGCGGCGGGTGGAAGCGCTTCTCGGGCGATTCCCCGTTTATCCGCAGCTCGATCTGGAATATCTGAAAGCGTCCTTCGCATCGGGGTGAGGCGCAGCTGTTTTAAAAAAAACGTTAAAAAGTGCCGTCATTACGGGATAAAAATAAAAAAAAATATGGTGACTATCATTTTTATGTTGATTTTACTGGACAACAGGTCAGCCCTGATTTATACTTCATGCATGGTTGTATGTAACTTTTCCACTTTGTCCTAACAGAAGGAGTGCGCATGGCAGCGAAGAGCCTGACGCAATCTCAGATCATTGCGAAGCTAGCGGAAGAGAACCAACTTCCGAAAAAGCAGGTGAAGTCCCTCCTCGACAATCTGGCGGCCCTGGCATGCAAAGAGGCCAAGAACGGTTTTACCTTGCCCGGACTCGGCAAACTGGTCTTGGTGCAGCGTAAAGCCAGAAAAGGCAGAAATCCGGCCACGGGTGAGCAGATCAGGATTCCCGCAAAGAAAGTGCTGAAGTTCCGGGTCGCGAAAGCGGCGAAGGACGCAGTCGTCGGCGGCGGAGCCCCGAAGGCGAAAGGGAAAAAGAAAAAGTAAGTCTCAATGCCAGTGAAAAGGGGCCATGTGCCCCTTTTTTTTTAGACTCCTCGACTGGTTTGTTCACATTAGGGAGCCGCGCATTTTCGCCGACGGCGAAATGCTTTGCTGCGGCGTCGCCCTCGGAAAAAAATCAGACTTCGTTGATATAGAGCGGCTTGTAACCGATATAGGTCGGATGAAAGTAATTGATGATAATGATTTCGGTTCGACGGGTCTGATCGATATTGATAATTAACCGGTCGATATATTTTCGCGTGATGAAGAGCCCCCTGCCGTGCGAATCGTAGAGCCCGAGCGGCAGCCCGTCGGAATCATGCGCGATCTGCCGGTGCAGCCAGTAGAGGACCTCCTGTTTTTTAAGCTGCCCCCCGCGGTCGCTGATCGAGATGCCGAATTTTTCAGCGTCTTTTGCGACAAACACGGAAACCGCCTGTTCGTCGGGAAGGGTGAACTCGTGTTCCCACTGCTCCTTGTTCTCGGCTGATTCGTGGCGGATGCCGTAAAAAATAGCATTAGTCAAAAGCTCGACGATCACCAGTTCGAGTTTTTTCGCGTAAGGAATCATACCGATGAAGGCCACGATGCCGGAAGCATGGAGATCAAGCCTTTTTGAGCTGGTGATCTTAAATTGCATGCGCTTCGCTGAAGGCGGAAAATGACGGTCGAGACCGAAAATATCATTGGTAAGAAGGGTGGTGAGAAGGGTTGAAAGTTCTTCGAAATTGAAGGGCGTGGTTTTGACGAAGATATTGCCGATGTCGTACTTAAGCGCCATTTCCAGGTAGTCTTCGACATTGTAGGCGGTAATGAGCACCCGTTTGATGGCCGGATAACCGGCCCGGACTTCACGCAGCAGATCGAATCCTTTCATTTCCGGCATATTGATATCCGATAAGATGAGGTCGATGGGCTGACGTTTGAGAAGATCAAGCGCGGCGTATGCGTTTTCAACCTCGAAGACGGCGTACCCTTCGATATCGCGCAGGAATTCGACGATAAGCGAACGGATCTCGAATTCATCATCGACGACAAGCAGGTTCGCGGGGGGATGATTCATCTTTAATGGTCTTTCATGCAATGAATGACGGGTGTCATGATTTAAATTCAACGATGAGAAAATAGTTCTTTCTCCCGGGAAAAACGATGATCTTGCAGCTCCGTACGACCCTCCCTCGTCTCTTTCCCCAGTTGATGCACTGGAGCGATCTCGGTGCGCTCGTCGGTGCAGCGGCATGTGCACTCGGTATCGTTTGTACGGCAATGACGCCGCTGGGACCATTGCTGCTGCAAAAGCAATTGTATCCTGTTTTCCTTCCCGCTGCAATAATTTGCATCGCCGTCGGAGTGCTCACGGGAACAAAGAAGCTCCGTTTCCCGGCATTCACCGCTGCGGGGGCTATGGCGTACCTTTTTCAAACGTCACAGTGTCAACAGGCGGATGCCTCCATTCTTCTCTTGTCGCCGCAGCCGGTCCGGATGAGCGGGGTCATCATGACACCGCCGGAACCCCGGAACGCCGAATTCGCGTTTCTTTTTTCCCTTGATGAAATCAACGGTAAACGGCATCCGCACCTTTCGGGGAAAACCTATCTTTGTACCGGCACGGAACTTCCCTCCGTTGCGGGGTCGCTGATCATCGACGGTCATATCCGATCCGGGGCGCCGCGGAAAAACCGGTATGATTTTGATGAGCGCGCTTTTTTTGCCGCAAGCGGTATTGCCGGCAGGATCGCCGTCGAGCGGATACGCTCCGCAGCGTCGCCCGCCACCGTCGGAGGGCGCACCGCCGCAGCGTTCAGGTCGTGGCTGCTCGTTGTCATCAAGCGGTACGCTAACCCCGACCACCGGGCAGTGATCAGGGCTTCGTTTACCGGAGAGAAAGCGTACATCGCCCCCGAGATCAAAAAGACGTTTCAGCGGTCGGGCCTCTACCACCTGCTGGCGCTGTCGGGATTCCACGCCGCGTTGCTGTTGACGGCGGTCTATTGTATGCTCGCGGTGGTGCCGGTTCGCGGCTGGATCAGGCATGGAGCCGCGCTTCTGGTGCTCTGGTTGTATTTCGGATTTATCGGACCGATTCCTTCGCTCACCAGGGCGATCGTTATGGCGACGGCGGTGATCGTATCGATAATGCTTCAGAACAAGAATTATCCGCTGCAGACTTTCGGGATAGCCGGTCTTATCTGGCTGATCGTCTCCCCGGCATCGCTTTTCGGGCCCGGCTTTCAGCTTTCGTACGGCGCCACGTTCGGCATACTCACGCTCCATCCGTTGATGATGAAACGCTACCGGGGCTGTGCGCATCCGGTCGCCGACTTTTTTCTGCGCACGGTTCTCACTTCGTTGTCGGTTTCATTCGCCGCCTTCTGCTTCACGCTGCCGATAGTGCTTCATCATTTCGGCGCCGTATCGCTTTACGGGCTTTTTGCCAACATCGCGGCGATACCGCTCATGAGTGCGGCGATGTGGGCCTTCTTTACCGCGATGCTCTTCGCACCGCTTTTCGCATGGGTAAGTAATGCCGCGGTCGCCGTTTCGGGGACAATGATCGATTGTTTACTGATGATTGCCGGTTTCGCCGACAGGATCGTTTTCAGCCTGGTTGCCTCGCCTGCGCCGTATCCTGAAATTATTGCGGGATTTTATGCCCTGCTGCTCGCGGCGGTCGCCGTCGAACGGAAAATGCTCGGAACGCTGCTGGTGTGGGGTGTCCCGTTGCTGCTCTGTGCGCTGCCGGCGGATTACCTGCTGCGCCGTGCAGTCGCATCGCCGTCGATCGTCAGTTTTGCAACCGGACGAAACGCGGCGGTGACCGCCGTGCGATGGCCGCGCGGCG
>JAFGNB010000091.1 GCA_016927235.1 Chitinispirillaceae bacterium | reverse complement strand
TTTCATTTTGAACAAAGTGGACCTGCTCACCGCAGAAGAGTGCGAACAGGTCGACCGGTTTATCGGCGACATCCTGATGACACAACTGCGGCAGCCGGAGAAGCCGCGGCTCTTTCACATCTGCGCCCGGCAGGCTGAAAACGCACGGCGACAATCGCCTTCCGACCCGCAATGGACCTCAAGCGGGATGGAGGCGGTCAGAAGCGACATCCTTACATTCATGGCACGAGAAAAGTATTTCACCCTCTCGCAGGCGCTTACCGAGAAACTCAATGAGGCGATTCACAACATTGTCGCGCTTCTTCAGAATGAGAAAAACGACTTTGAGGCCCCGCTCATTACCCTCAACAGGGAGCGCGACGCGCTTGCGCGCGAACGAGCCGCAATCGGCACTGCAGTGGAAAAGGACCTCGCCCTTATTCCGGCGGAAAAAAAGGCAATGATGAAATTCCTTGACGAACAACTCGCCGCGGGCAGACCGAAACTGTCCCGGCAGGTCCGCGACGCAGTGAGCATACTGCTCGATTCCTCAACGTGCGACGGGCGGTCGTTGAAGGGCGTTACGGCTGCGTTGACTGCCGTTATTCCCCAAGCGTTCTCGGCGTTCGAGACCCGGCTTCTGGCGCAGCTCAACCGTCCCCTCAAAAAGGCGCTTCTCCTGCACGGCAAGGAATTCGGGGCTATTGTTCAGTCGATGCACTCCTGTATCGCCGGAATCGGTGAACTCCCGGAAAACCGGCTTCAGGAAAAAATCGATGCCCTTGAAATCGACCTCGATGAATCGTACGCAATCCCTAAGGGCGACACGGTGCCGACGATTACCCTGCGGTGGAATGATCGGTTTTACCGCCGCCGCAGCAGGGTGAAACGGCTTCACGAACGGTATGATCCCCGGTGTGACGAGGCGCTCCAGAGTTACTTTTTTTCCTTTTCAATGCAGGTGCGCCGGCGTATCGATACCCTCTTTTCCTCACTCGACAAGCTGCTCGCCGCGGAATACAGACTGCTTTCCGATCAGCTTGATCGGGTCATGAAGCATAAAGAGCGATCGATTGCGGAAAAAATCGAACTGAATAACCGCGCGGCGACGAAGCTTACCGCACTGATCGAATCATTTCAGCGTATCGCCGGCCGACTGCACTGATCCGACGCTTCGCGGAGGCCTGACCGGCCATATTATTCGCCGCCGGAAACCGGTTTCCGCCTCAGCATTGTGCTCAATGCCGCCCGGTTGGGGATGATGTAGTCGATCACCGATGCGGCAGTATAAATGGCCGTTACCAGTACCACCCAGAAACCGGTATGCATGCCCCCGACACGCTGTGGTATCCATGGAAGATGATGCACTTTTGCCAGGACGATGAGAAGAACGGCGAATGTGGCGATTGCCTGCATGACCGCCTTTATCTTTCCCGACCGACGGGCGGCGAGGACGATCCCGTTTGATGCGCAGACGATCCGCATGAGTTGCATGAACGCGTCACGGTAGAAAAAGACGAGGTAAAGCCAAAGGGGAATGATGCCGGCGGCCATGAATGAAATAAACACCGTCTGCCGCGATACGCTGTCGGCCACCGGGTCGCACACCTTGCCGAAATCGGTCACCTCGCCGCGGGAGCGCGCGATCATGCCGTCAAACAGATCGGAGAGTTCGATCAGGAGGGCGCACCCGACTGCCGCCCAGATCATGACGGGGGAATCCGAACGGTATCCGAAAATGAAGAAAAGTGCAAAGAGCGGCGCGATAACAACCCGGGACAACGTAAAAATGAGGGCGCTGTTCATGAGGACTCCCCGTTTACAAAAACATTACCGCACCGCACTGCCGTCCGTTGCGGCTATTCAACTTCCTAAAATAGTAAACGCCGCCCGGCGGGAAACACCAATCCGGCATGCCGCCCTGGGCCCTTGTCATTTTAAGCCGAGGAGCGTATACTTACTATTTTCACGGCACGGCCACCGAGGGATCGCCGCCTCATGGAAATACTGCAAAAACTCCTGAAAAGTTTCCTTATCGGATCGCTGGTCGGGTTGGGCATCTCCCTTTTCACCCGTTTTTTCTTCCAGGAGCTGATCAACCGGCTTGAGTATGTCACCTATTACATGCGCTACCGGTGGGAATATACCGATCTGTCAAAAGAGACGACGCATATGGCCGGCGACAAAGGGTACGGCATCCACATCGTCGACATCGACGAACGGAGCATGCAGAAGATGGGGTTGTACTGGAACTGGCACCGGGGCTACCAGGCCGTACTGATCCGGCGGCTGGCGCGCAGGTTTCCCGCGGCGATCGTATTCGATATCCTCTTCGGCACCGAAGAGGACGCAAACCATCGCAACCGTCTCGATAGTCTGCTTGTAAGAAGCCGCGAGGCCGATTCCACCGTTATCCTTTCCGACCGCGTCCGCCGGGCGATCATCTCCACAATCAATTACGATGCCGAATTCGTCGATGCGACCCGTGAAGCGGGGTGCGTGTTTCACGGCGTCTGTCTCTCCGACGAGAAAGATTACCGTGACTTCGCCCTTTCCCAGGTGCGTTATAAAATGGGTATGGCGTGGCACGATTCGCTCAATCCGTCGTCGGCGGTCACCTTCACACCGGACCTGCTGAAAAAAATCATTACACGAAAAACCATTCTCGACGGAATCTTCCCCGCACTCGCCCGCGCAGCCCGCGGTATCGGCCATGTCGATATCGTGCCGAGCGAAGACGGCGTTATCCGCGAAATACCTCTTTTCTACCGGTTCGGAGAGAATACGCCGATCTATCTTCCGATCAGCGTCAGAACGATCGCATCGCTCTTCGCGACGCCGAACGATGAGATCGAGTTTGTTCCGGGACGCTATGTCGATATCGGCACGCCGTTCAAGGCGTTCAAAGACCGGGGCGGAGCGGTGAGCTTTTCCTATCCCAACGTTACGTCGGCACAGGTTCGTGCAATACTCCGTCACCGCGACCGCATCCTCGCGCTTAAACCAGACAGCCAGATCGAGGTGACTTCGTTCCTTGCCGCGGAACGCGACGCCGAGGGCCGCATAAGCTTTGAAATGAACATTCCGGGAATAATTCCATGCGAACTGGCAGAGTCGCTTATCGAGGCAGACCTTGACAAAGCATTGACGCTTGCCGTGCAGGAGACGCTTTCGTTGTCCCCGGGGATTGGTGTCCGGCGTGATTCCGAGACCGACTGGATCGTTTGCGCCCCTTTCGACGCGGAGGAGTGGTATTTCTCCGCAACAGACCTTTCGACGATAGCGCTGCTCGATTCTGAAGACCTGGCATCGGTTCCCCCGGGGAAAAGGCGGCTGCTTTTTCACCAGTTTTCCGTACGCAGCAGCAGCAACGAGCTCGTCTCGTCGCTTCCCTGCCTGAGGAATGAAAGCCTGCGCGATCTCTGCCGGGCGGGATGGAAGCCGATTGCGTCACTTGCTCCCGGCACCCGTATGGATTTCGGACGCCGTGTCCGGATTCCACTCACCCCCCGCAACTACCATATCGTCACCTTTTTCGGGCCGAAAGCCGGGCCCTTTCCCGTGCACAGTTTTTACGACATTGCGGCCGATCGCGTTCAGGGTTTTTTTGAAGGAAAAATTTTCATCGTCGGCTCGACCGCGCCGGCGCTCTTCGATATCAAGGCGGTGCCCCACGACCGCAACTATCCGGCGGTTGAAATCCACGCCTCGCTCATGAATTCATTACTCACCAATACCTTCGTCCGCAGGCTTGATATATGGCAGGATTTCGCCATCCTGCTGCTTATCGGCGTCATCATCGGTTTTTTCTCCTACCTGTTCAAACCGCTCGTCGGCGCCCTGCTTGCCGTCGCCGGCATTTTTACCTGGTTCCTGATCGCGATGACGTTGTTCGGCGGCGACCATCTCTGGGTCGAAATCGCCCGGCCGATTCTGGTCATCCTGCTGACGTTTACCGCCGTCATGGCGTTCAGGTATATCACTGAAGAGAAGGACCGCAAATTCCTGCAGAGCACCTTCAAGCAGTACCTCTCCCCCGAACTGATCGATATCATGTATAAATCGCGTCAGCAGCCGCTTCTGGGGGGCGAAGAGGGGATCAGAACCGCCTACTTTACCGATATCCAGGGATTCTCCACCTTCTCGGAAAAACTCGACTCGCCGACACGGCTGGTCGAACTGCTTAACGAATACCTCGGTCAGATGACCGACATTCTGCTCAAGCATTACGGGACCCTCGACAAATACGAAGGCGACGCCATCATTGCTTTTTTCGGCGCTCCCATGCCGATGGACGACCATGCGTTTCAAGCGTGCCTCACTGCGCTTGACATGCAGGAAACTCTCGGGATGCTGCGGAAAAAATGGATGACCGAAGGCGACAAATGGCCCCCGATCGTCCATCGGATGCGCATGCGCATCGGCATCAATACCGGCCTTATCACCACCGGCAACATGGGGTCGACCCTGCGGAAGAGCTACACGATGATGGGCGATGCCGTCAACCTCGCCGCACGGCTGGAGAGTGCGGCGAAACAGTACGGCGTGTACACCATGATCAGCCAGTACGTCTACGAACAGGTCCATGATGATTTTCTCCTCCGCCAGGTCGATAAAATTACCGTCGTCGGAAAGTCCGAACCGGTAGTCGTGTATGAACTGCTCGCCCGGCGCAGTGAAGCGGATGGAGCTTTCACCGCGCTTCTGGACCTCTACCGGGAGGGATTGAATTATTTTTATGCACGGGAGTGGGACGCCGCCATAAAAAAATTGGAAGCCGCCCATGAACGGGAGCCGTGGAAGGAGTTCGCTCCCGGCGGAATGTCGCCGTCGCGGAAAATTATGGAATACTGTGAAATGTACCGGTCGAATCCTCCGGACACCGCGTGGGACGGTGTGATGCGACTTTCATCGAAATAGGAGAGTGTCATGATCCGTAAACTGCTGTTCTTTCCCTTCTGGCTGCTCTCGGGGAGCGTCAAGATGGTTGTCAAACTGCTGGGCGTCTTGTTTTCGGCGGGATCGGGCGCCGTCAGGCTTGTGATCAACCGGCTTTTCGGAGTCGTCTTCGGAGCCCTGATCGGCTTTTTCCTCGGTAAAGGCCATATCGGCATCAGGCTTTTTAAAAAGA
>JAFGNB010000090.1 GCA_016927235.1 Chitinispirillaceae bacterium | reverse complement strand
GCCTCCGGACTCATGAGGGATGGTCAACGCAATACGCTCATCCCATGCCCCTGCGAAGAGAGCAATCTTGCCCTGGTAGGAACAACCGCTCACTGCAAGCCGCCTCGTGTCGATCTTAGCCTCGGGAAGCACTTCCAATGCATCAATGATGCGGCTTACCCCCCACGCCCAGCGAATCATGGAACCTGCAGTGGTCTGTGGATAGAGTTTATAGAAATTACCCGAATTTCGAGGGGCCGATGAGAACATGCCATCTCCCATTATCTGACTGGAAGTAAAGGTGATTGCGGCAATTCCACGACTGCTGAAGATGTCGGAAGGGAGGCTGCCCGTAGCGGCATTGATTCCGATAATTGCAGGGCAGGGATCGGTCGCGTTGCGAGGCCTGCTGATGGAGGCGGTCAGTGTGATGCTGTTGCTTCCCACGCCGCATTGGATAGTTACGGTGTTGCCCGAAAGAGTAGCTTCGAATTTTTCCGGCTTAGCCGGTTTTTCCCCGGCGTCGTACTTTTCAAGAATGGCTTTAATTTCCGCGCGACGACAACGCCATTCCGCCTTTTTAGTGATGCGGGATCCATCAGCGTTTAAAAACGGGTCGGGTAGACAGTCAATGGACGGAAGTGCGGTAGGATCGGCAACCAGCGCAGGCTTCGGGCAGTCTTCGCCGGTAAACTCCTTATCGTACACAAGGGACATTTCCCCGACTGGCCCATCCTCCTGCATGACAATTGCAATGCCTTTCTTTTCATACGAATCAATCGGCGTTTTTACCTCCGTAAAACCGGACTTAGCGGCGATAAGGGTATCGACCGCCGCGGCGGAAGCCTGCCCGGTGAGCGTGAATTCGCCGGACCGGCCGGTTAGACGGGTATCTCTTCCGGAATAATCGACACCGTCGCCGACGCGAATCAAGGTCCGCGTGAAAGACTCTTTACCGATAGTAATCCGGATGATAGTGAGTCCCGATGCGAATTCCGGCAATCCGACTGTTCTTTTTCCCGCCTTGCTCCCCCGGTAAACAACGGCTGCGCTCCTTCTGCCGTCATGGGAAAAAATTTCGACACGGCCGTCGGCGGTTTCGAATGCCGGAGTAATCACCAGCCTGTTCCCGCTCAGTGCGAACGGAAATTGGGGCTTTCCGAACAACGGCGACCGGTCCACACCAACCCCGGTTTCTCCGCTGAGTGTAAACGCCCCTTGCGCATCGGTCTTTGCGGAAAGAGTTTTTTCTTTAGCGAGCGTTACCGACGCTCCGGCAATCCCGACTCCCGCCCCGGTTGTAACGGTTCCTTCCAGGGAAACCGTTGCTGCCGAAATAAAACAGTCACTTAGTAAAAACACGAACAGCGCGCCGCAAACCCCTTTTATACGACCTCCATGGATACAATCCGGTAAAATGATAGAACGCCGCAGAGCGGTATAAAATCTATAGCTCACGCCCGCCTCCCCCGGCCTCGGTATTTCATCATGGTATCGAGGCGATTTCCTTTACCATCATCTAAAATATAGCCGATTGCTGTGCGGAAAGAAGGAGGGGGAAAGGGAATTACGGTAAAAGTGTATCTTATCAGGATACAGCAGCGAAACGGGGCATTGAAGTGTCCGTGTTTCCGGAAAACTTATATTCCTCATCCTTTCTGTTTTCCTTTTTTTCAAAGGTTGTATGAAGTGTTGGAAAAAAGCATTTTCATCCCCCCTGATCGTGAAGATTTCATGCAGGAGAGTGTATCTTGCCATTAAACATATTTTTCGCCGACTTCAATTTCTTCATAGAAAAGCGGATGAAATTCGTATATATTACCTGTATGGCAGCGGCTATCAACAAGCCCATTATCTATACCTATTTCAATTACCGCGACTATCTTTCAGCCCTGTTCAATTACCACAAGGCGGTCACTCCCGTATTCTCGCACCGGTATATTGTTTCAAAGGCGGGTTTCAAATCCCCCAATTCCCTCAAGAATGTGATCAACGGCGAGAGGAATCTCTCCGTCGAAGGGGCTGAGCGTTTCGCCACGGCATTCAAAATGGAGGGAAAAGAGCGGATCTATTTCATTATGCTGGTGAAATTCAATACGGCGAAATCCCCCATGGAGAAGGAAGGGTACCTGTCCGAACTGCTCAAACTGCGCCGATCCTCCCTGCCGGCAGGCCTGAAAGATGAACAAATGGATATTATGCGCGCATGGTGGCATGTTGCGATTCGAGAGATAACCGCCCTGCCGGACTTCAGGAACTCATCGCTGTGGATATCGCGTATCATGATGCCGCCGATACGGCAGAGCGAGGCCGCAACATCACTCAGCCTGCTCAAGAAACTGGGATTCATCCGTAAAACCGGAACCGGATGGAAACCGGTTGAAAAAATCATACAGTCCGATGCCGAGGTGCGCCACGTATTCGCCTCCAGGTTTCACCGGGAAATGATCAGACTGGGCATGGATGCCATTTCCCGTTTTTCCCATGAAATCCGTGAGATCAGCGGCACGACCCTGCGCATCTCCGGAAACGACATACCGAGAATGAAAACCCTGCTTCAGAATTTTCGCCGTCAACTGCTTGATTTCGCGGCGGGAAGTCAGGATGCCGATCAGGTATATCAGCTCAACTTTCAATTCTTTCCTCTTGTCAAAACCGACCGGCCACGCCGCGTTAAAAAAGGAAAAGAGGAGCAGCCGTGAAAACATGTCGCGATGCGGCTGTTCTGCTTCTGCCGCTCGGATGCGCCGTGCTTCTTCTTTATTGCAGCGGCGACGTCGCTGATTCCGGCGGCGGCCTTGATATCGGCAACCCTTCGAAAATCTGTATCGTCGATTCTCTCAACCGCCCTGTGGCACACGCATCGGTAAAAATCATCGCATCCGACGCATGGTTCGAAAACGTCTTCAGCGGAAGCGATGTGATCGCCGACAGCGCATTGACCGATAATTCTGGCGTTATCCGCTTCGATGCTATCGCGGGGGGCGATTACAATCTGCAGATCGACCATCCGACGGGCGGCGCCTTCGTACGGAATTTCCACAGCGCCTACTCTCGGTCGGTCGATACCATCACGATCAGGAAGTACGGTTCGATAGCGGGAAGCGTCAGCAGTACTTCAGGCGTACCGGCCCGTATTCGTCTTGCAGGAACAGCCTACAGCGCCCCGGTCGGTTCGGAGGGCGTCTACACACTTCCCGCTATCCCTGAAGGGTTGTGCTATCCGGTCATCATGGCCGCCGACTCGCAGTGGGCAATCGTCACCGCGGTCGATGTCGTTCCTGCGGCAACGATCTTCAGCAATGCCGAAGTATCCTTTTCAACCCTGTTGATCGACGATTTCGAGGATTCAGCGAACACCGGAAAGGTGGGGAGATTCGTCGATAACAGTTACCTCTACGCAATGCATGCCGACATCGATAACGCTTCGGCTCATTTTCAGATCATGCCAGAGGGAATCGGCGGCGGGAACGCTCTTCAGGGGACCTTGATCACGCGCGACGCCTGGGCCCTCGTCGGACTGTTTCTAGGGGTCAAGGCGGCCGACGACAGTGTCTGGGATTTCCGTTCGGCAAAGGGCTTCTCCTTTTATGCCCGAGGCAACGGCCGGCTCAACGTCAGTTTCGAATCCGACTCCATCGATAAAATGGAATCATATAAGCATTACAGCGCGGATATCGTTTTACATACGGATTGGCGGCATTATTTCATTTCGTTCGACTCCCTGACATTCAAGGAGGATGCCAATCCCGCCCCCGATATTACTTGGGAAGCGTCGGCCCGGTCCATCAAACGAATCGAATTCAACGCTCTGGAGGATGATACGGTGCAATTCTGGCTCGACGACCTCACGATTGACGGAGTTGACTTCTCGTCGGTATACTAGCCCAAGTTCGACATTTAACGAGGTTAAATTGAGGATACTGTGAGATTTCGCCGTTTTTTTCGGAAAATCTTCACTACAAAATTC
>JAFGNB010000089.1 GCA_016927235.1 Chitinispirillaceae bacterium | reverse complement strand
TTATCAACAGCTATTTTGCTCGGTGATGGAACCTGTTTTTCACCACGGAAGGACCATGGAGTCAGCATGAGGAAGGTAAGGGCGCTTCAAACGTCGGCCCGGTGGCGTGAAATCATGCCTCCGACCGTCTCTCCCCGCTCCGTTGGCTCCTTTGTTTACGGACTGTTGCCTGTGTCGGCAATGAGTGACCGGCAGATATGACCGTTCTATGAACACGCCACCGGCCGGTTCGACGACGGTCGGCCAATCCGGCCGTTTATGGTCCGGGCAGACTATGGGTACACGGCTGGGGCATCGGGGTTTTTTCCTCGTTTTGAGCATTTTCGGCAGGCGATTTGCCGGGATTATTCTGATCGGCGTATCGCTTTTCTATTTCCTCTCTAAACCGAAAATTCGTACCGACTGCCTGCCGTACCTGCTTCGGAGATTTCCGGGAAGCGGGCGTGCGGGCCTGCTGTGGCACGGCTGGCGGCTGGTGTTTTCCTACTCCGAGGTGATGCTCGACCGGCTTTATCTGCGTCTTCGCGGTGGTAAAGGTTTTACGATCGAGTTTCCCGACACCCGGAGAGTCAGGGATGCGCTGCAGCTGAAAAAAGGGGTTATCCTGTTGAGCGCGCATGTGGGCAACTGGGAGGTGGCGGGCCGGTTTTTCGGCCGTCTCGGCGCACCGGTGTCAGTTGTCATGTTCGAGAACGAGCGACAGGAAATCAGGGAATTGTACGGACGGCTCTCCCGCGAAGGGGAACTTCCTTTTGAGCGGATATTTTCCAACGATCCGCTCGACACCATTCTGCGGATTCGCTGCGGTCTTGCCAGAAATCATATCATCGTCATGCACGGCGATCGTACGGTTTCCGGCGGATTCCGTGTTCCGTTTTTCGGGGAGTACGCTCTGTTCCCCGACGCTCCCTACCGCATCGCGGCCGCAATCGGCGCTCCCGTTGTGTCGGCGTTCTGTGTTCAACGGGGCATGAGCCGGTATCTGGTCAGGGCGTCGCCCCATTTTACCGTTGAGAATACGAAAACGGGGATCGAAACGGCCTGCATGCGGTATGCGGCGGAACTCGAAAGCGTCGTGCGGGCGCATTCGTATCAATGGTATAATTTTTACGATTTCTGGAAGGAGTGAGGATTTTGACAATATATACTATCGCCCTACGCACGGGGAGCGATGGCCATGCCCGCGGATAAGCGAATCCTCATATTCCCGAATTCAAACACGCTCTCGCATGTGTCGCGTGCATTATCTTTCTGTAAATGGCTGACCGACGAGGGCTACGAAACCCACATCGGCGTGTCGAACAGCCGGAAAAGCTGGGTCAAGGGTTTCTGGCCCCGCTGTCACGGCATTCTCGAACTGTGGGAGCCGTCGGGAAAGCCCTTCCCGAGCCCCGCATGGTTTTCCGACAGCGCCTACTGCGAGGCGTGCGTTACCTCGCAGGAAGCGGTCATCGACCGAGTGCGTCCCGATTGTATCGTCGGTATCTTCGATTTCGTTTCGGGAATCAGCCGTATACGCATCCCGCACCTGAGCGTCAACGGCGCATGCATGCTGCCGTGGAACGGGTCGGTGCTCGGCTTTGACGAACAGGAGACTCCGGAACGCAGCGAACAGGAAAAACTTTTCCGGATTTTCTGGACCTTTGCCGCGAAATCGTTCGGGCAATCCCTCGAAAAAAGGCATAGGGACGTCCCGGTTTCGGCACTTGAACTCCTGCTCGGCGATGTTAATTGTATTTACGAAATCCCGGAGATCGCCGGTATCGACTCCTTGCCGCCGTCGCACCACTATATCGGGCCGGTGGTGTGGGAGGGATGGGACGACATCGGTGAGAAAGTCCCCTGGAGACGTGACGGTAAAAGCTTCACCGTTTATTTGAATTCCGGTACGCTTATGAAGAGCGAGCAGACCATGACCGCGATCATCAACGAGTGTCTCGTGCGCGGCTTCCGTCTCCTCATGAGCTCAGGCGACAAAGGTCCGTCGTGGAGCACCGAACGACTGTACTGCCGGCCCTTTCTTGCGCCGTCGGAGGTGCTTCGCCGCGCGGACCTTGTCGTCTGTACCGGCGGAGTGGGCGCCTGTTATATGAATCTGAAATTCGGCGTGCCGTCGCTCGTGATCCCCATGCAGCCGGAACAGGCAACCAACGGGATCAATATTGCACGAAGCGAATGCGGAGAGGTATACCGCCATAATGTCGTTTTTATCGGGGACGCCGAGCGGTATCATCACCCCTTTGACCAGAAACGCTTCGGTCAACTGCTGGAAACGATGAACCGCAACAACGCCGGGTACGGCGGTCTCCAGAGGATAAGCGAACTGCTGGCAGGCACTGCGACACGGGAACGGTTTGTCGCAATAGTCAAAGGCATGATGTGAGACCGCGACTGCGGGCGATTTTGCTGCACGGCATGGGAAACGATCCGTCGTGGTGGGATCCTTTTATGCCGCTTTTCCGCGAACGAGGCGTCACTGCCTGCCCGCTTGCCCTTCCGGACCTCGAGGCGCATGGACCGCAGGCATGGGTCGATGCGGTCGGACAACGACTCGATTCGTCACCGACGGTGCTTATCGGCCATTCGCTGGGTGCGGCGGCGGCGCTCAAGGCCGCCGTCGCCTATCGCGTCGAGAGTGTCGTCGTCATTGCCATGCCCGCCGCTGCGCAAAGAGCCGCCGCGGCAATTCCGCCGTCTTCCGCGCTTTCGGCGACTGCGCTGGCACGTATCGCCCTTTTTCTCAGGGAGGTTTCGGAACTTTCCCTGCCGGAGTATCTCGTTGACCGGGTCTGCCTGACAGGAGAGGGTGATGCATGGGCAGACGCGGCGTCCTTGGAAAAACGGGGGTTTCGCCGGGTTGTGGTGAAAAATACCGGTCATGAGATGAATGAATCGTTTGAAGGCCGGGAAGCACTGGCGGAATGTGTCGCCGGTTTGTCGATTGCCGCGGCGACGCTCGATCCCACGGTCCGCCTGTGTGCAACGGCGGCCGGCGCCGCCCTCGATGCGCTCGACCTTGGTCCGGTTGCTCCGTCGCCTGCGCGGCTCGACATCGAAATAACCTCCCGTTGCCAGCTCAGCTGCAGATACTGCGGCCGAACCCTGTACGGCAGCGATAAAGCGGGGATCGACATGACGCCGGAGCTCTTTACGAAATCACTTGATTATTGCGATACCTGCGGCGAGGTCGTTTTCGTCGGTCTGGGCGAACCGCTTCTGCACCCCGGATGCACCGAGTTCGTCGCGCGGGCGCATGCACGCGGCATGCGGACGTGGATAGTGACAAACGGACTGGCCGCGGAGGCGGCAATGTTCGGGAGGCTTCACGACGTAGGACTTGACGAGGTGACCTTCAGCGTCGATGCGGCGGATGAGCGGCTGTTCGCCCTGCTGCGCGGCGGGGCATCGCTTGA
>JAFGNB010000088.1 GCA_016927235.1 Chitinispirillaceae bacterium | reverse complement strand
TCCACGGGGGTAGCCGTCGAAAGCGTATAGCCGAAGGTCAGGGTACGGCCTTTGATCATGCAGTCGACATTTCCGATGATCGGGTCGATCCGATTCCTCTCGGTAACTTCGACGACCGCGTCTCGTTCGACGAGGGTGATCATGGGATCGCCGAAAATGTTGTATCCGTAATTCCACCCGATAAAATATTCTTTGTCACGCGGCTCGCTTTTATCCTGATACGGTTTGAACCATATTTTAAATGCCTGGCCAACGCAGGTATTTTTCGCGAGCTCCTGAAACATGACCCTGGCCATGAGTCCGAGCCACTGACCGCTTCTGCTGCCGCTCAGGCACATGAGCGCCGTCGGGCTTTTATTGAATACATAACAGCCGCCTAGAAATGACTTTCCCCTGCCGGCCGCGAAATCGGAAACATGACAGCCGTCCTGGAAATAGGCAATGGGTTTCGGGTTCGCTTTATACACTTCACTCATATTGGAGTATCCGCCCGTGTGATGCGCGTGGAGATTGTAATCCGCGTGACACCACATGTGAAGAGCGGAATAATTCTTCTGGAGCCGGTTGGTCAGGTAATCGGTTTTATTCACCGGCGGATTTGAAGAGGTCCAGCGGATCAGTTCGTTTTCGCCGGAGGAGGGATAAATTTCCTTAAGATAATTGTCGGACGTACGCCAGTCATAATCCAGATACCCCAGCGCGGCTTTATGAAGTGTTACTTTGCCGAGATAGTAATCGTGTAATTTATCCATATATTCGCTTAAAAGGTCGATTTCACTCCCATAGGTGCTCATGGTGGTGCAATCGATGCGACCGTAAAAAATCTCGATGCCGAGCGTACCGGTACCGGCAATATGGGAGTCGAATTCTCCGTTATTGTTCGCGTCACCCCATTGACCGTCGAGATCCATGTAATAAAGGTCGCAGGTGTAATCGTCGTAGGTGCCGATGGTGGGATCGTGATCGGATTCATACCAGGGCTCGGGCAGCTTGCCGATCTGGACCGCGCCGTCCAGGCCGCCGTTTTCGTAATAATCCTTTATTACCGATTTAATATCCGCCGGTTTACCGCCCTCGAGCGTTTCGAGAACGACCGTGCAACCGTGAGCGTTGCGGACATCATCGATATAACGGTCGATTTTTTCCTTCGCGATCGCATCGGCGTAAAGCGTTTTGTTGGCGAGCACCAGAATCCTTTTTACCGGCGAGGCTGCATTCGCCGAGGAAGCCGGCATCGCGGGGGCGGGCCGCAGCGAACGGCCTTCGAACACCTTGAATTGAGGTCCCCGTTGAAAAGGCCGGACCGGATTGCCCTGCCGGTAGAGTCTGTGCTGTTCGAGACGCCACTCCTGTTCAGCGGGATCGATGCTGTTTCTCAGGATTTCCATCATCTTGCCCGCCAGAGCGGGATCCGTCTGCGCGTTTACCGGTGCAAGTAATGACGCGCAAATAATTGGCATGACGCCCATGGTAATACGCTGCATTATATCAAACCTCCTCGTCGACGTATTGTCGGGTTTTCATTGGTCCGAACCGGTATTTTAACGAACCCGCGCGGTGATAACGGAGGCGGACGGGGGAGACAAGGGGTGGGGCCATTTTCGCCGCCTCCGCGGACCATCACTTCGTCATCACCGCTTTCGTAAAGAATGAACCCGTGCCTGCCGTTACCTTTATCAAATAGATTCCGGCGGCGATGTCGCCGCCGACCGTTATATGTTCTCGGTTATGCCCAGGTTGCCTGTAACCGGCGGGCAGGCGCTTGACCAGTACGCCTGACGGCGTATATACGCCGATCGATACCGTGCCCGCCGAGTGCATGTCGTATTCAATAAACGTTGCAGTGGAGCCATCCAATCCCCTCGGCGCGTCGACGCGCCGTGCGTCCGGACGCACCGTTTCGCGCGTGGGTTCGATTGAAGTGACAAGGTCGACATCGTACCATTTTGTATTGATGTCCGCCGCGGCCGTGACTCCGGCGTCCAGTTTGAGCCGGTAATCGAAATGCGCCTTACGGGTCTCTTCACCCAAGTATTTATAATCAGTATTGCAGATCACGGCAATGATGACGCCCTTGCCAGGTGCTTTATCAAGGCGCAGGCTGCACTCACCGCTCGTCACCGGCGTGCCGTATACCGGAGTTCCGTCAGTGGCGCGGTAGCAGAGCTGGCAGCTCATATTCGCGCCGATAGGTTGAAAATCAACGGTCGCCATGCCGCCGCTTACGGTAAGAGGAATCTGATTGGCGCCCGACCAGCCGGGAGTGGTGCGTTGCTCAGGCGTGAGCAGACCGCTTCCATCATTGGTGGTTTTAGCGTAGGGCGTGGCTTTCCACGATTCGCAGTTGATCCAGTACGGGGACCACTCCGGGCCGATTGACGATCCGAAGTTATCGTTGAGCAGCCTCTTGAAGGCATTCGACCACTTCTTCATGTCAAGCAGCGCCTGTTTCGCCCGGTATTCCATGATAAGGCGGCGGGTCTGTTCGTCGCCGAGTTTCGCGGCGATTCCTTCGAGCACCCGTCCGGGGCAGTATCTCCAGATCCAGGGCACGCTGCCAAGGCCGAGCCACTCACCGAGGAATGTCGGAAATCCGTTTCCGTACTGGTTGCCGCCGAGGTATCTCCGCCATGTACATATCTGCTGGCCGCCTTCGTATTTGTCGACTCCCTCGGCGGACGGACCGCCGAAACTGCCGTCCTGAAGCCAGCCGCTGTAACATTCGATCGGCATGAAGGGGGCGATAAAGGTGCAGCCGTTAAGAAATCCCATGGTGCTGTAATTTCCCGACCGTTGCGCATCCGCCTGTTGCTGAAGCCAGGTGTTGCCTCCCTCCTGAAACCATGCTGCTTTTTTCGCGCCGGGAAGGCTGGCCAGCACGCAGTGGATGCCTTCATGAACAATACCCCCTGTCTGATACTCCTTGTCGTTGTAGTTACAGGCGGGATCAAAACTGTAAACCGGATAGTAAGAGGCGAGAATAATGGGGTATGCGCCGACGGAACTCTGCCACCCCCCCTTCTCGGTATTGGAGGCATTGTCGGTACAGAGGCCCGATCCGAAAAGGTACACCGCGCTGCGATAGCCATCCTGGACCCGTTTGTCGGGGGGCCACCCCATGGTGTCTCGGAAATAGGCGAAGTCCTTGTTCAGACGGGCAAGCATCGGCTTGACGGCCGCTTCGCTGACCGCCGAGTTTTTATTCGCACCCCATTTGAATGTCCACCAGCCGTCCGAAATGGTACCGACGACCCCTTTGCAGTCGTCGAGGTCTTTTGTCGGCATGGAAATGTCGGGAAATTCATCTTTAAAATTGTAATTGATGGTAGGGTTATACGCAGGCCATGTATAGGGGTCTCCCTGCGCAGCTGCCGCGGCTGTTCCGGACCATGCAAGCGCCGTTAGCACGATAAGAAGAAGCATGGCCCCCCTTCCGCCGCCTCTTCGGTACGTCAAATTCCCCCTTTTCATGGATGCTCCTTTCATCGCGTGAGTTTTACCACGAGACCTCCGGGTTGCTGGCTCCGGTAGCAGAGCCTTATCCAGTCCGCCGACCGCGCCCTGTTTTCAATGCGCACTTCGTCCATGACGCCTTGAACGTACTCGTCGCTGCGGCCGCCAAGCGAAAGCACCTGGTTGCTCCAGACGGGAGGTATGCCGATCAACTCAGTGGAATCTGCCAACTCACCGTTGATGTAATACCGTATTTTATCGCCGTCGAAAGTGCCGGTCAGGTAATACCAGGTATTGGCGGCAAGAGGGATAAGTCGTGATTTGGAATTGTCCTGGTAAATGCCGCGCCAGACGATGACCGAATCCTCGAAAGCGAAATGTTCCACCCGAATGCCGCCTCCGATCGCATCGTACCAGAGCGTATAGGAATACTCTTTCCAGATGAACCTTCTTGCCGCCTCACTCAGATCATCGGCATTAATCCAGCAGCTCAGAGTGTAGCTTCCGGCAAGGTTGAGCCTGCCGGCGGTGATATGGTCTTCGATTCCGTCGAACCAGAGCGCGGTGCCGATCATGCCCGGAACGACACTGTTACCTGTCATGGAACCGTTGGGAGTCCCGTTGAAACCATTGATGGTCCGGTCTTTTATGGCATTATCGCCCCCCTCGGGGTTTTCATTGAGGTGCCACACGCCGGCGAACCCATTTGCGGTATCGAAAACAGCCGCGCCGTTTGACCGGTCTATTGCCGCGGAATCGCCCCATTTCATGATGAAGTGTTGATCAATACTGTTGCCGTAAATGGTATCGATCCGTACCCAGACAACGGCGTTTTGCGCCTTCGCATCCCATTGCTCGATTTCAAAGGGGAGCGGTGTGCCGTCGGTCTTGGTAAAACGGACATCCTCTCCTCCGGTAAGGGCCTGAGAAAAATCGAAGGTCGATGCATCGAATCTGACAAGCAGGGGAAAATTGATTATTATGCTTGAAACAGGGATTCCCGCTTCATTCGTATTAATATAGACATATCCTGAATCGGTGTATTTTCCCGAGACCCTCACGATAACGGTATCACCCGGAGTAGTGGTGACATTCACAATCTCCCGTTCGATACCGGAAGCGCTGCCGCCTTCGACGATACGCACTTCCAGCTCGCCGGCGGGGAGGTCAT
>JAFGNB010000087.1 GCA_016927235.1 Chitinispirillaceae bacterium | reverse complement strand
GGCCGGAAGGATTCAACGTATATTCGTAAAACACAATAATCATTCACATCGCGGAGGTAATCGTATGAACAATCGTTCAGCACTGCTGCTGTGCGCAGCTTTTGCCGTTTCACTGTTCGCCCAGGAGGCGACGCCGGTCAAACCAAGGCTGGAACCGTACGGTTTTGTCAAGGGCGACATGTACTATGCAGTCGGCGGGGTCACCTCATGGGGAAAACCGTCGTTAACCTGTGCGAGCGTCGCCACCGGAAGCGACACCGGCGCGACCGGCTTTACCGCGCAGCATACGCGCATGGGCCTCAAGGGAGACGGCTCGCTGGGCGGGGTTACCATGGGCGGGCTCATTGAACTCGATTTTTTCGTTATCGCCGCCAATGCAAACGCAAGACCCCGCATGCGCCTCGCCTACGCCTGGTGCAGGCCGTTTGAGGGATTTGAACTACGCGCCGGACAGCAGTGGGACCTCTTCTCCCCGCTCAATCCGACCACCAACAACACCAACGCCAATTTATGGTATAACGGGAACTACGGCTTCAGAAGACCTCAGCTGACGCTCCAGTACGGGCTTAATCTCGGCGCTGTCCGGCCGATGCTGCAGGTTTCGGGCGGTGAAACCGCAAAAGAAGACGATCTTGCGGGAACCTGGATCGGCGACGACAACCTTTCGAGAATACCTCTTGTACAGGGTCGCCTCGCCGCTTCGTTCCTTAAAAACATGGAGATCGGCATTGCCGCCGCCTATGCCGCCTACGGTATCGACAGGGATCTCACCACCTTCGGTTTCAGTGCGGACGCGAAGCTGCCGTTCCATGCGCTGTTCGAACTCATTGGCGAATTCGCCTTCGGAAGAAACCTCAATAACGCGAATCTTTTCACGGTCGGCGGCAGCGGTACAACAAACAAGGATGTCACCACGAACGGTTTCTGGGTGCAGGCGCTATCGAAGCCCTGTCATTATTTCCATGCAGTGGCAGGATTCGGTGATGAAGTCGTCACCTCGGAGGTCGACGACGAGAAGATTGAAAGCAACATGACCTTCTACGGCGATCTCATTTTTCCCATCGGCACGTTCTTCTCGCTTTCGCTTGAATATCAGCTCTTACGGACAACGATTGCCCGGAAGGAGGAGGCCAACATGGCGCATCTGATCGATATCGCGGGGAAAGTGGTTTTCTAAGCGAAGGACGGGAGCCGCTTTTCAGGTCATGACGCAGGGCAGGCATCACCCGGCAGGCGGTGATTGCGCACTTTCACCCTGCTCCTGATCCTCCGGTTCGTGAAACAGGGCAAGGTAAGGCCACATGATGACTGCAAGCACAAAACGCAGGGGGGCGTAAACGGTAAATTCACTCGACGGCTCCTTATCGCCCGGTAATTTCTTATAGCGTATGAAGGCTTCACGAAAATCGTCCGCGGCGAAAAGCCATCCGACAATCCATGAAAGGCATAAAAATATCAGTGAAACCGCGAATCCAACGGTGACAATGATACTTTTCGTTCGGAAATACGCGGTGATGGAATAAATCGCACCGATATGCAGTGCATAAACCGCCGTGACGAAGACGATTTTTCCGAAGGTTGACAAAATGGCTGATGAAATTTTCTTTCCCATACCCGCCGTAAGGTGAAAATGAGGCAACTATCATTGAGGTAAATATAATTAAAGATACTACCTGCCCTCCAAGGCGACTACCTCTCCGTTAAAAAAACCTCACTTTCCATGAAGCGGAAACCAGTGCCGAAGGCCGGGGTCGAACCGGCATGGTGTTGCCACCGCTGGATTTTGAGTCCAGTGCGTCTACCAACTTCGCCACTTCGGCAGAGGGTGTATTAAACTACTAAATTATCGAAATAATAGCAAGGCGGAGCGGGGAGAGTTCTCTTTTCTGCCTGCCTAAATCCGCTCTACAAGGCCTTTTACTTGCCCTTTTTCCAATCAGTTGGTATTTTTCAATAAAAAGTCCATTTCCCCTCAAATAGCTTACTGATTTTTTTCAGCTTTAATGAAAATGTGACGGGGAATAGTGACTTGATTCATGAGGAACCCGTGCCGGAAAATCTGCTCAATTCCATAAATGACCCCTCTGATCTACGAAAACTGTCGATAAAAGAACTGCCAGTACTGGCAAAAGAGATACGTGAATACATGGTCGATGTGGTCAGTCGAACCGGCGGCCACCTTGCCTCAAGTCTCGGTGCGGTGGAACTGACGCTTGCTCTCCATTACTGTTACAATACTCCGGAAGATAAACTTATCTGGGACGTCGGGCATCAGGCGTATGCGCATAAGATAATTACCGGCCGACGTGAACGGTTCGGCACCCTTCGACAGTTTAACGGCATCAGCGGTTTTCCGCGTGTTGAAGAGAGCATTTATGACGCCGCTTCGGCGGGCCATGCCTCCGTTTCAATCAGTACCGCCTTGGGGATTGCGGTGGCACGCGATCTTCTGGGGGAAAAATATGCCGTGGTGGCGATCATCGGGGATGGTTCCCTCAGCGGCGGTCTGGCCCTGGAAGGACTTAATAATCTCGGATCCAGCAGCAGCGGGATGACCATCGTTCTCAATGACAATGAGATGTCGATATCACGGAATGTGGGCGCACTTTCACGATATCTTACCCGTGTGCTTACCGATAAACGATACAACAGAATAAAAGCGGAGATCTGGGACCGCCTGGGCGGCAGCGTGGTGGGAAAAAGCATCCGCAGTATCGTAAAAAATATTGACGACGCGGTGAAACACGTGGTCATTCCCGGCAAATTTTTCGAAGACATGGGGATTCGTTATCTCGGACCGGTGGACGGCCACGACATATCCTCGATGATTGACGTATTCCGTTCAGTCAAAGAACAGCCTTCCCTGCCCCAACTGGTGCATGTCATC
>JAFGNB010000086.1 GCA_016927235.1 Chitinispirillaceae bacterium | reverse complement strand
GGGGAGTCGAGGGAGCGCCGTTGTTTCCTGGCGGTCGACGGCAAGGCCGAGCGCAACGTCAACGTACGCGGCCAGCCGTTTCGCGGGACCGACGGGCAGAACCGCGGCGGTATTTTACTCATTCGCGACTGCACGCAGCAGGAACAGCTTGAAGAGGAACTGTTGAGAGCAAGGAAACTGGAATCCGTGGGACTGCTTGCCGGAGGGATCGCCCACGATTTTAACAACATCCTTACCGGAATCATTACCAACCTTTTCATGGCCCGTATGAGTGTTTATCAGAATGAGGAGGCATGCCAGTTGATTGCCGACGCCGAAAAAGCCGCATTCAAGGCGACCCGGCTGACCAAGCAATTGTTAACTTTTTCACAGGGCGGCGCTCCGGTAAAAGAGAGCGTGATTGTATGTCAATTGATCGAAGAGACGGTCGGTTTCAGCCTCAGCGGATCAAACGTCGATTACAAGCTGCATTTTGAGGAAGACGTGAGGCATGTTGAGGTTGATAAGGGGCAAATCGATCAGGTGCTTAATAATTTGATTATCAATGCCGCACAGGCGATGCCCGATGGCGGTACGGTGACGATTTCAGCTAAGAACTGTTCGCTCAAGGGCGGTTTTTCATCAGATGACCGTGAGTTCAAAGGCCCGAAATTACCGGTCGCCGACGGTGAGTACGTTAAAGTATCCGTAAGCGATGAAGGGCCGGGAATACCGAAGAAGCATATCGGAAGGATTTTCGATCCCTATTTTACGACAAAAGCGACGAACACCGGTCTGGGGTTGACCACGGCTTATTCCATTATTAAGAAACATGGCGGACATATCGAGGTCGAATCCCGTCCGGGACATGGCGCAATCTTCTCCTTCTATCTGCCCGCAGTAACCGCGGAAACGCCGGACAACCGTGAGGATGACCTTGAACGGATTGAAGACTTCGGCAACATCCTGGTCATGGACGATGATGTGATCATTAGAACCGTTATCGAAAAACTGTTGAAAAAGACCGGGTATGCTGTCGTTTGCGTTACTAACGGCGAAGATGCTTTACAAACTTACATCGACGCCTTCAACCGCAAGGAGCCGTTTCATTTCGTCATCATGGACCTGACCATCCCCGGTGGCATGGGGGCTAAGGAAACCGTGGTGAAGATAAAAGAGTTCGATAAGGGAGCCCGGGTTATCGTTTTCAGCGGGTATTCGAATGATCCGATCCTGACCAATTACAAAGAGTATGGTTTCGACGGCGTCTTGAAAAAACCCTTCAGCAGCATTGAACTGCTGCATCTGATAAAGGGTTTCGGTTCGAAGAACTCCTGACGGGGAAATCCGGTGAGGTGGAAGGGAGTGTTGATGACGTCGAAATAACCTGACAACGACGGCCCGAAGGTCAGGCCTTTTCTCTTTTACACTCAATGGTTATGGGAGTGTTGACCGTTTCATCGACAAAAAGTATATTTTTCATCCAACGCTATGGCGAAACGTTCCGTTCAGGTGTATATTATGGCAGGGGGGCGATAGAGCCTCGGCGGAAAAAGGGGAGTCGTCTCAATTATTCTAAAAACCGCAGTAGTTCAGTAGGTAGAATCGGCTATAAATGCTCAGTTCTCAATACCATTGCACTCAATCTCCCCTTAATATGAGCGGCAATGGTTTAGGCTCTTTTGCATGTACCTGTACGAAGTCTCCCCCTGTAAACAGGTAAATAGCACGATAGTTTATCGTCTGGCTGCTGCGGTTTTTAGAATAATTTTTCCTCTTCCATTTCCATTGTTTTTCATCCGGTGTATCAGTGAAACAGCTGTATGATAATGCCTTAACGGCAGTTGAGCGACGCCCTCAAACCACAAGGGAAGGAAACATGCCGAGAAAAGTGATATACACCGTTTGCTCTCTGGTGTTATTCAAAGCGTGCTTGCCTGTGGGAGAGGGGGATGAGACGCCCTTATTGACCGTTGAACAATTTCGAATTGCGGACAACGAGAGGGCGGGATGGGTGCAGTCGCCTTATGAAAACAGTTTCTGTATCGTCGACAATGATTCGCTTTTCTATACGGTAATTAACGGCGGAGCTCAGGTGTATATCGAACATGGTTACCGTAAAGCGCTCAGACAGGAGATGGAAGGACCCGAAGATCAAAAAATGGTTTTTATGGTGACTGATTTCGGATCAGCAGAGAAAGCCGCATCATTTTTTCGTTTAAAAAGTACCACACCCGACACCGCGGATCTGAAGATCCCCGGTTATGACAGCACCACGGCACTCGGGTATGCCAACCCGGGAGGAATCACTGTTTTCATTTGGCATGAAAATTTGTATATCGACCTGGCGCTCGCCGGTTTTTACGGCGAAGAACCGATGCCGGAAATCGCTCGCTCGTTTATCGATTTACTCTTTAAAAAAGCCGGGATTACCGCTGCCGCCGTAAAGACGTGAAGATCCTTTGAAAAATCCTCATCACACCGGGTGTTGCCCGCTTCCGGTCCATGGACGCCCTCGAATGCCGAAAGAGGACCTTATCCTTCCGCTGCAGCGAGCTGCTTGAGCAGTTTGAATTTCGCCGCAATGCTCTTCTGTGCGTTGTCGATCAGGTTTTTCGATATGTCGGGATTCGACCGCTTCAGTATATTGTAGCGGTTTTCTTTATAGACATAATCGGAAAGCGGAATCGACGGATCTTTGCTGTCGATAATAAGCGGGTTTTTCCCCTGCGCCGTGAGGTCCGGATTGTAACGGTAAAGCGGCCAGTGGCCCGATTCGACGGCGAGTTTCTGCGCCTCGCAGCCTTTGACCATATTGATGCCATGGTTGATGCAATGACTGTAACAAAGCAGCAGCGACGGGCCGTTGTAGCTTTCCGCTTCGACGAATGCCTTTACCGTCTGGTTCTGGTTCGCACCGATCGCTACCCGTGCGACATAGATGTAGCCGTAGCTCATGGTGAGCAGACCCATATCTTTTTTAACGGTCGGTTTTCCGCTCGCGGCGAACTTCGCGACCGCGCCCATGGGGGTCGATTTCGAAGATTGACCGCCGGTGTTGGAATAGACTTCCGTATCCAGCACGAGGACATTGACGTTTTTACCCGATGCGAGAACATGGTCGACTCCTCCATACCCGATATCGTACGCCCAGCCGTCGCCGCCGAACGCCCAGACCGATTTTTTTACCAGATAATCGATCATGGCAATAAGCTGTTTCGCCTCGGAGGTTGAAATTTTAGCAAGCGCGGCTTTCGCCTTCGCAACCCGTTCACGCTGGGCTTCGATAAGCTGCTGCGTCGATTGGTCGGCGCCAATAAGCTCATCGAGAAGATTGTTCAATTCCGCATCGGCGCTGCCGTCGGCCATAATTTTTTTCGCGAGTTCCTGTGCGTACTCATTGAATTTGTCGATGGTCAGACGGTAGCCGAACGCCACTTCCGCAGGGTCTTCAAAGAGCGAATTGTTCCAGGTCGGCCCTCTGCCGTCGGCGCGCTTGGTATACGGGGTTGTCGGCAGGTTCCCGCCGTAAATCGACGAACAGCCGGTGGCGTTGGCAATATAGGCCCTGTCGCCGAACAGCTGGGAGACAAGCTTGACGTAGGGAGTTTCTCCGCATCCGGGGCAGGCCCCGCTGAACTCGAAGAGCGGCCTGACGAACTGGCTCCCCTTGACCGTATCGCTTTTGAAAAGGGACGGATCGGTATCGGGGATGGAGAGGAAAAATCGCCAGTTCTCGGCCTCCGGCTTGCGGAGCGGCTCCTGGAGCTGCATGACGATCGCGTCGCCCTTGCCGTGCGTGGGGCAGTTCTCAACGCAAAGGCCGCATCCCGTACAGTCTTCAGGAGCGACTTGAAGGGTGTATTTGAGCCCCGCGAGTTCCTTGCCTTTGGCGTCGGCGGATTTGAAGGTCGCCGGCGCGTCCTTGAGATATTTCGCATCGTACGCTTTCGGACG
>JAFGNB010000085.1 GCA_016927235.1 Chitinispirillaceae bacterium | reverse complement strand
TTCTTCCCGGCAAAATAGACCGAATTCGCCCTTTTAAGAAAATTCGCCGAGATGGTCGGATCGGTCTCGATTATCTTCGCCAGATCACGTGCGCTTGACTTCTCACTGTTAAGCAACTGGAGCGCCATTGACACCGTGAAGGGGAACGCCATGATATCGCTGACGTGTTTCACCATCAGATCGATTTTACGCTCCTGTGAAGTATGCACGGAGAGTATTTGGGAGACGTCAAACTCCTTTTCCTTTTCGGGGGCCGTGCTTTTTACGCTCAGTACGATTCCCCTTCGCTTGATCCGATCGATGGTCGCCGCCGCCAGCTCTTTCATGCCGAATGGCCGGCTGAAATACTCTTCAATACCCACCTTTTTCATTCCCGTTTCGATACTCCCGTCGATTCTGTCCCCGAAACAGATGATCGGTATGTCGCTCGCCGTGCTGTTCTGTTTCACCATCTGCACGAAATGCAACTGGTCATGGTACTGATGCGGCAGTTCCATGATGATTGCGGCCGGAAGATACTGAAGCGTCTTAAGATAATTGGCATAACTGGGTTTCGATTTCAGGAAGGTTATCTGCAATGCGCCGAATCCGGCGACAATTGCATCCGTTGTGGAATCGTTAAGCGTCATAAGTAAAAGTGAAGCTGTCCGTTTCATTGTTGCTGCCGCATCATTTGGTATTTTCCGTACCGTGCAGGCCGACTAAATTCAGGGAGAGGCTGCACAGCACCATACCGCATTTTCCCCTGATGAAACCGATACCCGAAATATAGTCGGCGGTGTGATACTCGCCGTAGATCCATGCCGGCGGCAGGATGGTAAGGGCGCCGAAACTTTTCTCCAACTCTTCAAGCGAATGGTGCGCACTGATGTTCATTGCTTCACACATAAGACCGGAATAGGTTTCCCGATGGACGGTGACGGCCGCAGGCTCGGCGCCGTGAGGACAGACGGCGGCGATTTCCGCCGCGGTCATCTCATCGGTCGACAACATGAAATCGCCCTGAATCCGGCCGCTAAAATGTGATAAGACCGTCAGGCCGTTGCGGAACGTTACCGGGGTAGTTGCCGGCATCCTTGCGTCGACCGCGAAATCGGCGTTCGCCATGTCTTTCAATGTCTGGCATACATTCTGAATGAAGAGCGCAGTGTTGGTGCGCAGAAGCTTGTCCTGTTGTTCTTTTATCATGTTACGTTACCTGAGAGATGTGTAAAGTCCGGAGCTGCCAATGAGTAACCGCCGGAGAGTGGTAATAAAGTATAAAACACTGATATCGTACGCCAAAGAACGGCACTAACACGACGCTTTCGGCGGGATGTAAGCGATAACACCCGCGGCATTGCCGACGGAAATATCATCACCCTCGACCGCAGTAAGAATCGGTCATGCTGCATTCGGATGCGAATAATTATTTTACATTTCAATTGGAGAGGATGCAAGTGAATACATGGTTGAAACGTCCCGACACGCTTATTTCCATTGATACTCTACTCTCGAAGAGATAGTTCGAGCCCCTTTTCAGGTTATGCCACTCCTATCTTTACATTACAATGTTCGGCGGTTTTTCCGGCAAACTATCAGTGGTCCGTACCGGTTGATTCTTGCGGTTTGCATCATTGCCGGTCTTATGGCGCTGATCGCCGTCGGTAGATACCTCTTTTTGCCCGATGTCGCCGCTCTCGCGACACATAATCCGGGGAAAACCTCGTTCATGAGTTACCGCGAGCGCCAGTGGAAGAAAAGCGGCATTTCCCGGCGCGCCTTTACGCAATGGACTCCTCTTGATCGGATCTCGCCGCACCTTGTCGATGCGGTCATTGCCTCGGAAGATGCGAAATACTGGCGCCATCATGGATTTGACTTTGCGGAGATGAAAAATGCCGTCCGCGAGAATTTGGCGGCGAAGAAGCTGAAATTTGGCGCAAGCACCATCACGCAGCAACTCGTCAAGAATCTCTATCTAAAGCCGTCTAAAAATTTTATTCGGAAGATTTCGGAGGCGATCCTCACGTGGCGCATAGAAAAAGCACTGTCGAAACAGAGGATTCTCGAGATCTACCTCAACGTCGTCGAATGGGGGAACGGTATTTTCGGCATCGAACGGGCGGCCCGCCATTTTTACGGCAAGCCGGCGGCGGATCTTTCCGCCGAAGAGGCTGCCCGGCTTGCCGTGGTGCTTCCGAATCCGCGAAGGTACGATCCGACAACGGATGGCGGGTATATCGAGCGACAATCGAATACGATTTTAAGGAGGATGTACCCTGGAGCGGAAGAAAAGGACGGCGCCGGTACCGCCGAAAAACGGGCGGAAGGCTGCAGCGACTCCCTTGCCGGTGATTCGGCCGCCGCGGATGGTGTAATTGACACGGCCGCCGCAGCTCATGCGTCTCCTGTCGGCGATTCCGGCATGATTGACACGATGCGATAACGGAACGATTGCAGCGGCGCCCTCCCGGACATTCCTCACTGAAGCGGCCACCCCGGTATCGGTACCGCCATGATAAAAACCCTTGGAAAACCGTCAGCCGCAACAATACACTTGAAGCAACGGGGGGCCGGAAAGCGTCGTTCCATTTTAATATCAGTAAAGGAGTCCGCAATGAGCTGCCGCACGGCGATCGTTTACTGCAGTATGCTGCTGCTCATATACTCCGCGCTCCCCGCCGCCACCTACCTCGTGGGTTCCGGCAGAACCTATGCGACGCTCCACGATATTGTGGATCGTCTGAAACCGGGCGATGTGGTGCAGGTGGACGGCAATGCGGCCTATCCTTCCGGCGCGCAGTTTTCACGCAGCGGAACGGCCGATCAACGGATCACCGTGAGCGGGATGCGCTCCGCGGGCGGCACCCGTCCGCTCATCACGGGCGGCACGATGTACGGAATCGATATTTCGGCGGATTACATTGCCGTTGAGGGATTCGAGGTGCGCGGTATGCCCAAGGGAATCGGCGTGTTCGGCAACAACATCATGGTACGCGACTGCATAATTGACAGTTGCAACCACGGCCTTGTCGGCTACGGTACCGGCACCGGCAGCGTGACGGTTGAGTATTGCGAATTCTACGGCAACGGCATTCCCACCGGGGGAGCGACGCAGCATCAGATCTATATGGCGAGCGATGAATACTCCCATCCCGGATCGGTCTTCCGGCTGCAGTTCTGCTACCTTCACGACGGGGTCGAGGGCGACAACGTGAAATCCCGTTCACAGCGCAACGAGATCTATTACAACTGGATTGAAAATGCGGGCAGCAGCGGTCACGGCATGGGGCTGTTCGCGCCCGACCCCGAGGACAACGAGAACGTCGA
>JAFGNB010000008.1 GCA_016927235.1 Chitinispirillaceae bacterium | reverse complement strand
GCGCCGCCGCCCAGGATCCAGTTGAGCGCGCATGGACGGGTAAACGGATGGCACGAGTGACACGACTGCCACTTCTGAAAGCACAGCGACGCATCAAAGAAATTGTTCTCCCCGTTGCGCTCCCCGTTCCACGGCTGCGGTTCCCCGATCACATACGTCCCGATCGGACGCGATCTGGACGTGTCTAGCAGAAACTCTTCCATCGTCGCAGCGGCATCGTCGAAATATCCCGTTGTAAACACGCTCGTCCCCGCGATCGCCAGCGCCCGAGGACCCTTGGTAATTACCTGCAACCGCTTGCGACACTCCTTCAGCACCGTGAATTCCCGCTGCAGATCTTCACCCTTGGCACTGCGCGCAAGTACCGTATCGATCATCCTCGGCAGATTGATAAGCGACAGCTCGTTGGCGCCCGCATGTGCGATGATCATGTACTGCCCGTCCCTGGTGCACTTGACGCCCCACGGATTAGCCAGACCGCAGTTCAAAAGGTCCAGCGACACGTCATTGATGAATTTGCGCTCCTTAATGTCGATCATCGCAAGGTTGTTCGTTTGAAGCCACCCCTTCTCCACCGTCGATGCCACAAGATAGAACTTCCCGATCAGATGCGTCACAAACGCGTATCTGCCCGTCGGCTCAACCGTAAGACCGTACACCGAATGGCTCCCACGGCTGTGACCATGGGTTAAACGGATTGTATCCTGTGTTCCGCTCGCCAGATCAATGATCGATACCTTGCACGATACGAACATCGTATCGGTCGAACGTTCGTCGGGAAGCGAGTTCCCCACAATAAGCGTCTTCCCGTCGGGCGTGATGCCCATCGAGTACGGCTCGCGCACCACGTCGATGGTCTTGGCTACCGTCTCCGTACCCACATCGATCACCGTAACGTCGTTACTGAACATGTTGGCGATATACAACATCGTCCCGTCGGGCGACAGAACAGGGCAGCGAGGGTAGTGACCGGCAGGGATGCGATTCGTCACCCGGCGCGACGCCATGTCCACCACGCACACATACCCCGTGGGCCACCACTCCGAACCGATGGTGGCGAAAAGCTTCGTGTGGTCATTCGAAACCACACACCCCGTCACCTCGTTGGGGAGTCTGATCCGATCCGGCTCCACCGTCTTCGTTCCAACGTCAAACACCGTGATCCGCTTCGCCGTCTGTTCACAGATGTAGATCTTCGTCTCGTCCGGGGAGGTCGCCATATCCGTCGGCGAACGGTACTTTGGCTTTTTAAGCGTCGGAAGGTCCTTGTTGAGCGCAAGCACCTCGAAGATCACGCTCGGCGGGGCGACGGTTTCCGTAAAATCGTCTGCAAAGGAGCGGACGCCGGTAAGAAAATTGGTAATGAAAATAAAAAGAATTAGTGTGATAAGACGCATCATCGGCCTCCTGGGTATATTTTTTCCTGCCGCTTCATGATGATTAATTAAATTAACCACAGCAGCTCCCTATCCGACCGCTTCTGCTGTATTCATTGCGCTTCCTGTCAATAACATACTCCCACCTCCGGCGAAATCGACTGGCTTCCGCAGGCTGGACGAAGGGAAGCGAGAAACCTCGAACACATCATCCGCTTGAACAGGCAATGTAAGAGGCGGCTCTCTCTGATAATGTATTGCTTACGGGATGTAATGTCAATGAATATATTAATTTATTGTATTCAATTTGAACACAATAGTATTACTATTCCATTGAAATTTAAATAAATTATTAGAATTTATTAGGATATTTGCTATTGTAATATTAATTTTGAACACAACTTATTTCCCAATGCGATTTCTTATGGATAGAGCAAGAAGAAAAACAGAAAAATAGTATCAAATAAAAATAAGGAGGTAGCACCTCCGGGAGCCCTTATTGCTGAAAACTCCCGGTGTGCATGAAAAAAGAATAAAAACGCTTCGAAAGACCGTTATTTCTTCACCGGCGCTTTGCCAGCATCTTTCGCCGGTTTTGCCGGTTCGGCTGGAGTTGCGGCGGCAGCATCTTTCGCCGGTTTTGCCGGTTCGGCAGGAGTTGCGGCGGCAGCAGCTTTCGCCGGTTTTGCCGGTTCGGCAGGAGTTGCGGCAGCAGCGGCTTTCGCCGGTTTTGCCGGTTCGGCTGGAGTCGCGGCAGCAGCGGCTTTCGCCGGTTTTGCCGGTTCGGCTGGAGTCGCGGCGGCAGCGGCTTTCGCCGGTTTTGCCGGTTCGGCTGGAGTCGCGGCGGCAGCGGCTTTCGCCGGTTTTGCCGGTTCGGCAGCGGTCTTTGCTGTCTTGTTTGTATCGGTAGAGGCTTTTACAGCGGCGGTTTTACCGCTTTTAGAAGCGGTTTTTGTTTCGGCGGTTTTCACGGTTTGCGCCTGGCTAAAACAGAGTGCGACTGAAAAAAGAATAACACCGCAAAAAGCGATATTTTTATAACGCATAAAACCTCCCTTTAAAGATGAAAGTGTTTCTGGTTGGCTTTTTACTAAGTACCTCACTCCTATTTCATTTTCAGGTAATTCTTTTTTAAAATTTTAAAATAATATTAAAAAAATGAGTATGCCCAATCCCTGCCCCAAAGTAAACTATACCTTTTCCTGCTATAAACTGAAGATTCCGTACTCACTGACTGAGTACCGACAGATACCTCACACAGGCCGGATAACTCGATACCCTGCTTACACTGTCCCTCTATTTGCCTTTCCGCCGTTTAAATAAAATATATAACGATGGCACTGCACGCAAATATTCTTTTTTTTCCGGGATTCTACGTTTTAACCGGGATTGCGCCCATTACTAATGGTTACGATCTATATGGAAATTAAAAGGGACTGCATCTCCATTTAACTGCCTGAATTCTTCGACCGAAGAAGTAAAACGCACGACAGGTGAGTCATTTGCCCCCTATAGTGACAAACACAGTATACACTCCGTCGGTAACAGGGGTTCCCGCTCCGTTTCTACCATCCCAGGAAAAATGGAGTATCGGACAATGGTCAAGCTATGTTTTTCAGAAAATAAACGCTTCCTGAATTGTAAGTAATTGGTATATTATTAATGGATTTACTATTTTATAGAAATTAATACTGGCTGGTTGAAACTTCGGCTTAAAGGGGGTCCATCTCTTTTAAGAATTTTAAAATGGAACAATTCAAAATGAAAGTAATTCCGGCAAGTTATATGTTCTTCCTCATTTTCGCCCTGCTCTTCGCTGAAAAGGAGGGCGGTGCGGATATAGCAGCCGCCCCTTCATTGACTGATGAGTCCTCGTTATCTCCTGGTCCTGGCGCTCCCATCAACCAGAACGAGCTTGATTTTATTGCACTTCCCAATCCTGTACGCAACCGTAATGAGAAAGTAGTTTTGATGTGCCGGACCCGTTGCGTGGGAATCGCATTACTCAACATTTATGATGCAGTCGGGTCGGTAGTCTTCCAGAGGACGATCACTCTCCAGAAACCCGATGCAGTCGGGCACAAGATTTGTATTCCTTGGGATTGCCGCAACAGAAATGGGAGATTTGTGGGCAATGGAACATACCTTGGAGTTATAAGCCTGTTTGATACGGAGAACCGCCCTATTGCACGCCATATGGTAAATATCGGGATCGCTTATTAATAGTGCCCCTGTAGTTGTTCACTCACTAAAATGGTATTTTAATTTCAAACTTGTTTGATCATGAGTTCCACATATATATTATTTCATAATCCGGGAAACCATTATCCGGGGTAAAAAGAGTATACTTCATCATCATGGCGAGTGATGTTAATTGAACAGCGCGCAGGTGAAAGCATATCCCGGCAACTTTCAGAGAATCTCCCCTCGGAAATTGAGGAAGTAATGGCGATTCAACTCATGTCAACCCCGATTCTTTCTCTCATCGCATTCTGATTCTCACACCAGGACCGGTTTTTACATCGATGGATAGTTATTTTAAATAATGAAAGGAACCGACCGTTGCATTCCATAAGATTCTCTCCGACCGTAGGCGTATTATTTTTTTCACTTATTTTTTCTCCCTTAGCCAGTGTCGTGCATATTCATCCCGGAATGAATATGGAAATTCTTCCGGACAGGGCATCGCCGATAGCTGACATCGAGGAGCAACGGTTTCAGGAATATATCAATAATCTTCTTGCGTCCGATGGAAAATCGATTGACACTACCGGGTGGTGCACCTATAGAATCAATTGCGCCCGTTTCGATTACCGTCATCTCTCCGATACGCTCCGTATTCCGCTTGTCGATTCTGCAAAAGATCGCTTTTTTATCTACCCACTGAAAAATTTCGTCACCTCTCCCTTCGGACCGCGACGCCAATTCTGGCATTTCGGTACTGATATACAGGTACATTGCCGTGATACGATCCGTTGCGCATTCGACGGAATCGTCCGTGTTGTTCTTAATGACCGTTACGGGTATGGAAAGGTGGTGGTGGTACGCCATCATTTCGGTCTTGAAACCCTCTACGGCCATCTCTCTTCCACCGCGGTCTCACCCAATCAGAACGTAAAATCGGGAGACGTAATCGGTCGCGGAGGCAGGACGGGCAGGGCGACGGGAAGCCATCTGCATTTCGAAATGCGTTTCTGCGGTGAGCCGTTTGATCCGGCATATCTGCTTGATCTCGAGAATTATTCGCTGAAAAACGATACCCTCGTGCTTTCCCGCTCCACCTTCGAGTACATAGGCGATATTAGAAAAACCATTGTGCACACGATCCGTCCGGGCGACAATCTGGGAAGGATCGCTCGTAATTACGGGACAACCATTAGTAAACTATGCCGCCTTAACGGCATTACCCCGAAGACCCTATTGAGAATCGGCCGGAAGCTCGTGGTGAGAAAAGAGGAAACGCCGGAGTTCATTTCAGGCAATAACAGCGTTGGCGAACAGGGCTCGTAAAGGGGGGAGGCGGTACAGCCGATGAACCTCTTGTCACGCTTGTTGAAAGGTATCGGGGGATTCATTCTCCTCATGGGGTGTTTTTCCGCCGAATCAATCGATAAAAGATCGAAAGGCGATTCCCCCGACATATCACTTCCGTTGCCGGGCCATGACGGCACAGTTTCGGTCGAGCGAGCGCTTTTCAACCGCATGTCCATACGAACGTTCAGCGATGTATCGCTCTCGCTGCGGGAAGCGGGGCAACTGCTATGGGCTGGCGGCGGCGCAAACGTCGACGGCCTAACAGGCGCAACACGTACATTCCCTTCCGCCGGCGGCCTGTATCCTGTTGAATTGTATCTTGTTGCAGAAAAAATCGACAGCCTCGCTCCGGGTATCTACCATTACATTTGGAAAAACCACTCCCTTAGGCAGGTAAAAAAAGGCGTCTTTATCGATAGTATTAAAACGTTAACTTACAGCGGCGCATTCCGGAATGCAGCCGTTCCAGCATGCATCGTTGCCGCTGCTGTCTACTCACGAACGACCTCGAAATACGGCGAGAGGGGCGGGAGCCGGTATGTACCTATGGATATAGGCGGTTGCGGGGAAAATATATTTCTTCAGGCAGTAGCCCTTGGCCTCGGTACCTTCATCATCGGGGCCTTCGACGACGATTCGGTTCGACGGGTCATCGGCGCCCCGCGTGAAGAGACGCCTCTCTATATAATGCCGGTGGGTAGGAGATAGGATCTGCTTAATAGCCTCCCAAACAGTTCCCGCATCGTATTTTTTTATGAACGATAGCCCATCTCATCACTACTTTATTAATCCTTATTAATCCTTGACCTCAACAGAGTAGGGAATAATTTCAAACAAAACCCTCCCAATATATCACTAATTCCCTTAATCCACGAGCTGATATAAAAGATTGAAGGAAAAAAACGGGCTAAAACACAATATATTTTTAGAATTTTCAAAATTTTCTGAAAAAGAAGAAAAATGATTTTATATACGATAAAATCATTTTCAATCGGATATTCGAGGAGAGACGGTTCATGGCACAACATCGGGGATATCGGTTAACCGGTGTAACAATCTTTTTTTTAACATTTCAAAGTATAAACGCACGCTGGGAGCAGCCAAGCGGACCAGCCACAGGTCAGATCCTCTCGCTTGCGATAAATAATACTACCATATTTGCAGGTTTGAACGGCGGCGGGATCTTCAGGTCGACCGATAATGGGCAAAACTGGACCCAATCCGATTCAGGCCTGTCCTCAAGAGAAATTGTCCCTGCACTTTTAATCATCAACGATACAATCTTCGCTGGAACCCGCAACGGACTCTTCCGTTCCACGAATAACGGGGAACATTGGAGCGCGGTTACGTCGGGGATACGGGCCAAATGGTTCAACGTTTTTATGACCACGGGAAAGAATATTTTCGCCGGAACCGAATCCGACGGCGTCTACCTTTCGACCGACAGGGGCAAAAACTGGACCACCGTCAACTCCGGCATGACCGACAGCTGTATACTCTCACTTGCCGTAAGTAACAGCTCGATCTTTGCCGGGACCAGGAATTCAATCTACCGTTCCACCGACAATGGCGCCAAATGGACAAAGGTTTATTTTCATTCAGGGATGACGTTCAAATCCCTGACCGTATGTGGAAGCGTTATTATCGCAGGGGCAAGTCCAATAACCAGCACCGCTTCCATCGGGGTGATTCTTTCCTCCGACGGAGGGGTGAATTGGACCTCGGCCGAACCGGGGCTCAAATATAAAAAGGTAGAGGCCCTTACAACGATCGGCACCACGGTGTTCGCGGGAACGTGGGGGGAAGGAGTGCACCTCTCTTCCGATAACGGAAAAACCTGGAACGCCGCGGGAGCAGGATTGACATGCGGTGAAATATCGGCGATCGCCGCAGGCGGCGGTTCCGTCTTTGCCGGCACTGACGGGGGTGTATTCCGGTCCGATAATACCGCCGCACTATGGACGCTGACAAGCTCGGGCATCGTGAAAGTGTGCATCAATGCACTTTCGACAAGCGGCGACACGGTTTATGCCGGCACCGACAGGGACGGCGTGTTCATCTCGACCGACAACGGCGGGAAATGGACCCAGATCGTTTCCGGCCTTATGCGCGACCGTGTATATTCTCTCGCTGTAAATGAAAGCAACGTCTTCGCCGGTACCGACAGCATGGGAATTTTTCGTTTGTCGGGAATCGGTTCAAGCTGGACGGCGGTGGGCTCCGGCACGCTGAAAAGCGAGCCCATCATTGATATTACCGCATTGGGAAACACCGTTTTTGCCGAAAGCAACTCCGGTATCTTTCGATCCACCGACAACGGGGAGCACTGGGGAATGATGAACACCGGGCTGCCGGGAGGGGGGTCGGCATTTGTCGTGAAAGACAATACCCTTTTCATCGGCGCCGACAGCGGCGTCTTCCGTTCCACCGATAACGGAGCAAGCTGGACAGCTGCAAATTCGGGTCTTTCGAATTACAGGATCCTCTCGCTCGCCGTGCTCGGCAATACCCTGTTCGCCGGGACCTATCTCCACGGAATTTATCAGTCAATCGATAATGGAGGAAGCTGGGAGCGATCCAACGAATGGTCGTTCAGCATCGAGGAACTGTTCGCCGTTGACAGCGCCCTTTTCGGATTCTCGAGTACCAGTGTGTTTTACACCGCCGATAACGGAACAACGTGGAATACTATCCACGACGGCATCATTGCCACACAGTTTAAATCGTTTGCTGTAAGCCGTACTATGGTGTTTGTGGGAACCCGTTATGACGGTATCTGGCGGCGGCCTGTCGATAACATACTGAATGCGATAAACGATACCCGCTCGCCGCGGGCCGTGTTGCCGCCCGCATGCGTTGGCGCTTATACCATTGTGAAAAACAATTCACATCTCACCGTCGCTTTCACATTGCCGCGGCAGGAAAAAGTGACGATTGAAATTTCCGCCCTTTCCGGAACAAGAAAGATATTTCTTGTAAATCAGTTTCTCGGCCCCGGGCCGTATTGTTTCCGCTGGGATACGCGAAAGGCTGCGACCGGTATCTATACGGTACGTATGCGGGCGGGATCAGAAACCCATCTGAAAAACATGCCGGTACTTCGGTGAAGGTTGCCGCATAATGCTGGAGCTGTATTCACTTCATCCTGAGCACCTTTGCTCCCCTCCACTTTCCCGTTTTTAAATCCACAAGCGCCTCGTTCGCCTCCTCGAGTGAATATTCGCGGATCTCAGGTTTTATATCCATCTCCACCGCCAAGGCCAGAAATTCCTTCACATCGCTACGGCACACATTCGCAACGCTTTTAATCTCCTTTTCAAGCCAGAGATGGAAAGGATAATCGAGCCGTAAAAGCGCATCCTTATCCGACGCTTCCTTCCCGATCGCGTTAATGACCAATCGCCCGCCGCGCTCCAGGTTTTTCAAAGCCTCGACAACCGGCGTCCATGCGGGCGTGGTGTCGATGATGCTGTCAAGCTTCTCCGGGGATTCATCGGCGGTGTCACCCGCCCAGAGCGCCCCCAGTTCCAGCGCGAAGGTGCGCTCCTTCGCGCTGCGGGCGAACACGCATACCCTTACATCAGGGTATTGGTGCCGCACCATCTTCAGCACGAGATGGCCCGAGGCGCCGAAGCCGGTAAGACCGAGAGTCTGAACGTTCACGATACCCGCGAGGCGCAACGCCCGGTATCCGATCGCGCCGGCGCACAGAAGCGGAGCAGCCTCGACATCCTCAAATCCATCAGGTATATGATATGCGTAGGTTTCGTTGACCGTCATGTATTCCGCATATCCGCCGTCGACATCCCTGCCGGTAGCCCTGAACTCCCGACAGAGATTCTCGCTTCCTTCACGGCAGAATCGGCATGTCCCGCAGGCGGAGTAAATCCAGCCCACTCCTACGAGGTCACCGACGGAAAACTTCACTGCCCCGCTTCCCGTTCCGGCCACCCTCCCGACCACCTGATGGCCGGGAACAACGGGCAGATGCGGTGGGGCGGTCCGGCCTTCGATCTCGTCAAGCTCGGTGTGACAGATGCCGCATGCCGAGACTTTGATAAGAATTTCCTTCTCCGCGGGAACGGGGTCGGGCAGATCCGCCAGTTCCAGCGGACGGCGGTTCTCTTCAAAACTCGAGAGCCTCTTTAAGACCATTGCCTTCATCGAAGCACTCCTTTCAGCCTGTTTTTGCCGACAACCAGCCGCGCTTTATTAATTTTTTATAGTATTGACATGCTGCACAGCCAAAAAACCGCTGGACGTCCGCTGCCCCACATTCATTTCCTTCTTCTCAGCGAATCGTTCGAGTCGACAGGGTTGTCCGCTTTTTATCAGAATCAGACCAGAGGACTCTGTTTTATCTGAATAGACACCCTAGTATCGCCTTAATAAGGAACCCCCCCTGGCTCCAAGGGAAAATATACCGATGATGCCTACAGGCAATCAGGAATGCCGTAATGTGCAATCCGGCATGAAGCCGATTTTGATAGAACCTGCGGGCCACATAAACCATTTTTCGATGATTATCATCAATCTGAGGAGCTTGTACAATTGCAGATAATCTTGTTTCCTGTATGGCATACCAGTTTCTATCGGGTTTTGTGTATAAAAACCCAAATACCTTTCCAAACAAGGATGCGTTTTTTGTTAACCCCAAGGTATTTGAAGCGTGTTTACGGTATAAAAGCAGTGGTTCAGGAATATAGCTAATTCCGTTTTTTGTAGCCGCAACGAGGGCAAACCACCAATCATGAAATTTCTCTCCTTGGGGGATGGGAAGCGCATATTGCGCCAGTTCCCGGGAAAGTAACGTTGTGCAGCCAATGACAAATGAACTGAATAATAATCTGAAAAAAGATGTCCCATCACTCGGCAATAAATTTGAGTAACTCAGCGCTGATGTGGATATCTCACACCCCTTTTCATCAATCAGAAAAGCGTCGGAACAAGCCATACCGCATCCGTTGATTCCTTTTACCAATCGTTCTATCTTTTGAGGTAACCAGATATCATCCTGATCCGCAGGCGCTATGAAATCACCGGAACAGCGCCGCACTGTATTTTCGAAATTCTTAACGTACCCGAGATTTTTTTCATTTTTAAAAAATTGTAGTCCGTATGATCGGCGATACTCTTCAAGAATGCCGGGTGTCTGGTCGGTTGAGCAGTCATCGCATGCAATAACTTCGATAGGTCGGTAGGTCTGGCCAAAAATGGAATCAAGTTGCGGGCGAAGAAATTGCTCCCCATTATAAGTGATAAGAGCGACGGAAACAAGCGGGTTGGCACTTTCAGTCATAAAAAAAATGCATTTTTCCAGCGGAATTGAAGAACCCAACAGCAGAGCTGCGGGGTTCGTGTACTCATTGAAGAAATATGAATACTCTGATTCGCTCGATAATCCCGTGTAAGTTTGGTTGTTCTAAAAATAGGCTCGTGTGATACATTTATGCAATTTAAACTGTCTTATGAGGCTGTTTTTAAAATGCTTGTTTTATGTGGGGTTTAAGCGTATTTTCTCTTCCGAAATTCACCATGTGGGTGTTCCCCGCGAAAAAAGGTTATTTCTTAATAATAAATTGAAAATACCCTTTCGAATGGTTTCCAGATAGCGTTTACGTTATTTCGGAATATAGTAAAAGTCGGTTTCCTGATTAAACCTTCATGAAAATCCTCCACATTGTTCATTCGTACCCCCCTTATTCGTTCGGGGGAACCGAGCTGTATACACAGGATCTCTGCGAAGCGCTCTCGAAACATAACCGAATCAATATTCTTGCATCCCGTTTCAAGGAATACGGCTCCGAAACAACTCCAACGGAAAACATACTCGAAAACATAGGAATCACCTTTTTCAATCGTCACAGACCGGAAACGTACGAACAAACCTATTTTGATCGAAGGAATGACGAGCGTTTTCTCGCCCTCATCAAGCATTTTTCTCCCGATGTGGTCCATGTTCAGCATCTGCTTTTCCACTCCATGTCTTTCATAAATATTTTGACCGAGGCATCCATTCCCTTCGTTATGACCCTGCACGATTACTGGTATCTCTGCCCACAGTGTTTCTTGACAAAAACTGACGGATCCCTGTGTAATGGTCCTGGAAATGGCGACATCTGTCTTTCGTGCGATAATGCCGACGGGAACGGGTATATTCCCCCATCAAGGGCTGTTTTAAAAAATGGATCGATTCTATTTTTTCTAAAATTTGCAGGGTATTTTTTCCCAACATCCATCCGAGAATGGGCGGGATCTTGGGTGATCCGCCAAAAACGCAACGCGATTCGGTCAACACGTGGTTTTCTAGAAACGAAAGAACGCTTACGATGGATGGTTTCATACCTTAACCGGGCCGGGCGTATTATTTCTCCATCAGAAGTCATCAGTGAACGATATAACGCCGCAGGCGTAAACGATATCATCGTTATTCCTCACGGCGTCAGATCTTCAAACATCACGCCCGGCCACGACAAATATGAACAGATAGCGAACAGGCACCTCGCCTTCGGGTACATAGGCTCCATAATGCCGCACAAAGGACTACACGTGCTTATTGAAGCCTTTAAACTGGCGAATGACACCCGTGCTCAATTACTTATTTACGGAAAAGCCGGTGATCATCCGGAGTACGACCTCTTTCTTCGCAAGTTGGCAACGCTTCCCTCAATCAGATTCATGGGTCCCATCACTCATGAAAGCATTTTTGACGCCATCAAAACGATAGATGCCGTTGTCATCCCCAGTATCTGTACAGAAAATTTTCCTCTTGTTGCAAACGAAGCGTTTTTCGCGAAAACGCCGGTTATCGCCAGCAATGTCGGTGGATTGAGTAAGCTTATCGTTCCAGGTAAAAACGGATTTCTTTTCGAAAAAGGCAACAGCGGCGCTCTGGCGGAAATATTATCGCACCTCATTGCGAACCCGCACACTCTTTCTGTCATGTCCCGTTCTATTCCGCCGGTGAAAACCATGACCGAACATGCGTGCGAGATCGAGAATATCTACGACCGTGCCATAGCGGCAAACCGCCGCAAACAGAAGTACGAATCCACCTGAGTATTGATCGGATAGTCGAAAAGAGCTCGGCGTGTCTCCGCGCGGTCAGTGGTCAATGGATGCGATAAATGCGGTTATTTCCTTCCGGGTCGCTTCGTTGTTCCCGGCCGTCTCCCTGACGAAACCGTCCTCCGTTGCGGGGATGTGTACCGAATCGTAATCCTCCATGACCGCCCTGCCGCGGATATCGTCCTTCTCCTTTGCAATTGCGATTGCCCGCGCCGCCAGTCCGGCCAGTTCGGCAAGGCGCTCGAGATTCTCCCGGAGCGGCCGTTGATCGAATCCTTCGGCAACCAGGAGCGATCGCTCGTGTTCCCACCGAGGGTCGTCGGATGGGGTGGTGAGGATGCTGCGGTAGTCAATCGTAGTGTCGGTGTCACGCAGTTGTTTGCATCGCCTGAACAACCCGCTCAGGCAATAACGTTCTATATGCTGCAAATAGGCGTCGATTCCCTTGAGGAGACTCTGTCCGGTCATGAAATTCTTGCCGATACCCGGGATGTCGGCATCGGTATAATACTCTTTAGTTGCGGCGTTGCGCAGCCGCTCTCGCGCCGCCGCCATAAGGTCGATGATCTCGGGGCGGAATACCTCGAAGGAAAACTCCGAGCGCCGTGCCTTGTTGCGCTTGACGTATTTACCCTCATTTCTCGCAACGGTGTAGAGGTTATCCGACAGCACCCAACCGGGGAACAGTTCGTTGTAAGCCGGGGGCACATCGTCGAACCGGCGTGACGGGACGTTGATCAGCGAAAAGGGGAATGTCACACGCTGAGGCAGCGTTGTGACGCCGGTGGCGATAATGCTGTAAGGGGCGCGGAAGTAATTTGCCGGAAATTTGATATTGACCCCCAGGCCGAAAAACAGCCCCTCGCCGCAGTAAATTTCCTGGTCGGGAGCCTTGGAGGTGTGGTTCGAACCCACATTGGCGCCAAAAGCAATGTTCCCCTTGCCCTGCGGCCACAGCGCACCGATAAGCAACGCCTGATGATGAAACCCCACGAACGGGCCCACAAGGCTCGCGGTCACTTCACCTTCGGCTACGCCGGTATTGGGTCCGATGATGCTGTGGGTCACCTTCCCGTGACGTTCGACGTGGGAGTGTTCGGTGAGGACCGAGTCATCCACAATCCCCATGGAGGAGACGTACGTTCCCCACTGGATGCAGCTGTTGCGGACATAGGCGCCGTTGTCGACACGGGTGGGTTCTTCGGTAATGCTGAGAATCGTGGCATTCTCGATAAGCGTTGCATTTTCGCACCGCGCACCTGCTCCGATGAAAGTATCGATGATGCGGGGACAATTCACGATGCTGCCTGTGGTTTCGATGATGCCGAAGCCCGTGCGGATACGTTCGAGGTAGGCGTCAATAAACCGGCGGAAGGCTTTGAGGGTTTCTCGTTGCATCGCCACTTCCTCGGCGATCGCGATCGTCATGTCGGCGAAGGAGAGCACCTCTCTTCCGCCGGTCTCGATCCCGACGACGATCTCGCGGCCGTTTCCGAACGTCGCCGACGGCGAACAGGAAATCGTACCTGCGTTGCACAAAATGGCGCGCTCGTCAACGAAGTAGTTGCTGAGTCCCTTCACATTCCAGACGCAGCATCCGTCGCCGACAGCCGAATCGATGATGATGCTGTCGTGAATGCCCGACGGCAGACGGAGCGATGTCCCGGCGTCGGTGAGGGAGCCGTCGAATGAACCGAGAAAACAGGCGCCGAAAAAGCGGCTGTTACTTATATGGTCGGCTGAAAAACCGCCTGATACCCGCAGCGCGCGCCAGTCCTGTGCCCGGTTCCCCCCGGCTTCAAGACGTTCGATTTCGGCATCCCGCAGGGGGCGCATGCCGCCGCAAAAGGCCTCCCTCTTTTCTTTGAGTCGCCGGACGGTCTTTGGAAAATCGAAGTTCTCGATCCCGTCGATAGTGGGAATTGCTGATTGACTGGTCATAGAAGCCTCCCTTAGGGAGTGCGACAATAAACAATAGAAAAGAGAATGCAACACCGGTCGCCTCCAAGAAAAGGTTCGGCCGGTTCGACCACGACCGGTGTTGATCGGTCAGCGACCGACCTCCTTCTGAACCAAATGCTTGTTGTCGCGTACCCAATTGTAGTATTCGGTCCGTTTGAGTCTGGATGCGGCTTCCGCGTCCAGTACGACGTTAACGTGCCGGTGGAGCTGCAGCGCCGAAGCGGTGATCTGACTCGTTACGGGTCCTTCGATGAACTGGGCGACAACGTCGGCCTTCCTCTTCCCGTTGACGATCATAAGTATTTTCTTCGCCTCGAGAATGGTCCCCACGCCCATCGTAATGGCGAAACGGGGGACATCTTCCTTCTTGTCAAAAAAGCGGGAATTATCGACGATAGTCTGCTCAAAGAGCGCCTTGACGCGGGTGGGGCTCGCAAACGATGAACCGGGTTCGTTGAAGGCGATATGACCGTCGCCGCCGATGCCGAGAATCTGCAGATCGATGCCGCCCGCCTTTTTTATCTGCGCTTCATACCAGGCGCAGAACTCTTCGGGGTCTTCGGTATTTCCCTGCGGTACGAATACCTTGGAGGGGGTGATATTGATATGTTTAAAAAGATTTTCCCACATGAAATAGTTGTAGCTGTTTTTATGGAGCGGCGGCAGACCAACATATTCATCGAGATTGAATGTCGTCACCTTCGAAAAATCGAGTCCCTCTTCTTTAAAGATTTTGACAAGTTCTTTGTAGGTACCGACGGGCGTATCTCCGGTCGCCAGCCCCAGTACGAGGTCATGTTTTCGTTTGATCTCTCTTGCGATGATGCCGGCGGAAATGGCGCTCATCTCTTCATACGAGCGGGCGATAGTAATCTCCATAGATCCTCCTTCAATGGTGAATTTAAAAAATAATTCGTGATAAAATACGTAGCTCCTGCCCGAAAGGCAAAGAAAAAACGATGCTTTCTCTGAAAAAGGAATCGGTTTGCGCGATTTATTTTTCGCGTTATTTCAAACACCCGCTTAAAGGCATCAATTTGATTGGAATTACGGTAAATACTAAAAAAGGGCGTCCTCACGCGCCCTCTTTACCGGAAAACTGCCTGGCAGTTAGTTTACCACTTCGAAATCGGCGTCCACCGCGCCGTCCTTTCCCTTCTCTTTCGGCGGTTCCTGCTGCGGTTGGGGTCCCGGACCCGGGCCTGCGCCGCCTTCTCCGGCAAACGGATTGCCGCCGCCCTGACCGCCTTGCTGACCCGCCTGTGCGCCCGCGTTTTTATACATCGCTTCGGCCATGGTATGCGACGCTTTCATGAGCGTATCCATACTCGCCTTGATCGCTTCGATATTATCTCCCTTGGCTTTCTCTTTAAGATCGCTTACGGCCTGTTCGATTGCCGATTTGTCGCTTTCGGAAATCTTCCCCTCAAGCTCTTGAAGGGTTTTTTCGGTTTGGAAAATCGCCTGATCCGCCTGGTTTTTAACATCGATCCGTTCCCGGTCGGCTTTGTCTTTTGCGGCATTCATTTCAGCGTCTTTTATCATCTTCTGTATTTCGCTTTCGGAGAGCCCGCTTGAAGATTCGATACGGATCTGCTGCTGCTTGCCGGTGCCCATATCTTTAGCGCTGACATTGAGAATGCCGTTTGCATCAATATCGAAAGTCACTTCGATCTGAGGGACTCCGCGCGGTGCTGCGGGGATACCGATCAGGTCAAATTTACCGAGAAGCCGGTTGTGGGCCGCCATCTCCCGTTCACCCTGATATACCATGATGGTAACCGCAGTCTGGTTGTCGGAGGCGGTTGAGAAAATCTGGCTCTTTTTGGTCGGGATCGTCGTGTTGCGTTCGATCAGTTTGGTCATCACGCCGCCGAGCGTCTCGATACCGAGCGAAAGCGGGGTTACATCGAGAAGGAGCACATCCTTCACGCTCTGATCCCCACCTAAAATTGCGCCCTGGATCGCGGCACCCACTGCAACCACTTCATCGGGGTTGACGCTCTTATTGGGCACCTTACCGAAAATTTCTTCTACTTTTTTCTGTACCGCAGGCATGCGCGTAGCGCCTCCTACCAGAATGACTTCATCGATTTCACGGGCCGAAAGATGCGCATCGTTGAGTGCCTTGCGGCATGGCTCAACCGTACGATCGACAAGATCTGAAACAAGTTGCTCGAATTTCGCCCGGGAAATGCTCATATCTAGATGCCGCGGTCCGCTTGCATCGGCAGTAATGAAAGGAAGATTGATATTAGCCTGCATCGCCGATGAGAGTTCGATTTTCGCCTTTTCAGCAGCCTCTTTGAGCCTTTGCAACGCCATTCGATCATTCCGCAGATCGATGCTGTTGTTTACCTTGAAATCGTCGGCAATGTAATCGATAAGAACTCGGTCGAAATCGTCACCCCCGAGGTGAGTGTCGCCGTTGGTGGATTTCACCTCGAAAACGCCTTCTCCGATTTCAAGAATAGATATGTCGAACGTCCCCCCTCCGAGATCGTACACGGCGATTTTTTCGTTTTTCTTTTTGTCGAGCCCGTAGGCGAGGGATGCGGCGGTCGGTTCGTTAATGATTCGTTTGACATCCAGACCGGCAATCCGCCCCGCGTCTTTTGTCGCCTGGCGTTGTGCATCGTTAAAATAGGCCGGTACGGTGATCACCGCTTCCGTGACCGTTTCGCCCAAGTAATCTTCTGCGGCTTTTCTCATGTATTGAAGGATGATTGCTGATATTTCAGGAGGGGTGTAATCCTTATTATCAATGCGGACTTTAACCGGTTCTTCTGGAGCGCCGACGACATTGTAGGGAACACGCTTCTCTTCGGATTCGACCTCTTTGTGCCGACGACCCATAAACCGTTTAATGGAATAAATCGTATTTTCAGGGTTGGTGATCGCTTGACGTTTTGCGATCGCCCCCACCAGCCGATCTCCCGATTTTGAAAATCCGACAATTGACGGAGTGGTACGTCCGCCTTCGGAATTGGCGATTACGACCGGTTTACCGCCTTCCATAACTGCAACGCAGGAGTTGGTGGTACCTAAATCTATTCCTATTATTTTGCCCATGATGACTCCTTTAAAAATGATTAGTATTCGAAATTCTTTAAAATAATGCGAAAATCGTGCCAGGAAATAAGTGAGGTTTGATTTGAAATTGAACTGCAGAGTCGCGCCGCTATTGCATTATGAAGCGCATGGACGTTTGAATTTGAAACAATCAATCATTGAATTTGTTGATAAAAATAGCATCCTCGCGGATAGGAAAAACCGGGCTTCAACTCTTTTCAGCCATTGGTAGCTTTACTTTGATATCAATAAGCTCCGGCCGCCGGAAATGGATGATTGAAATGATACCGACAAAAAGGAATCCCGAGGCGTACAGCATTAGAAACGGGCTTACCAGAAAATTGGTGAATCCAAGAAACATCCGGAAGCTGGTCATACAGTAAATGCCGACGAGCAACTCGACGAGGCAGGTGATGTCTTTGATCGGACGATAACTGACTTTGCCCTTAAGTTCACCCTTTTTCGGCGTCCGGTTGAAGGGTGATTTCAGTTTGAGCAGCGCTTCAAGAACCGCTTTCCCGTTATTGACTGCCAAACCGGTTCCGATCAGCATCATAGCGGGCAGAAGCATCATTTGTTTTATAATCCTGTTGCCGATATAATATTGGGAAATCATGTACATGGTGGATGGCCCGCTGGTTGCAAGAATCATGCAGAACACCACCAGGGCAAACCATACCGGCGGAAGGAATACTTTTACATAATAAAGAACCGGCATCGTGAGGAGTGCAAGCATAAGCATGAGCGGATGAACCATGTAATGAGTAAGGTGAAGGACCGCCTGCGCCTTTTTAAAAGCAGGCAGTCTCTTTTTCATGAGAATAGGAATTATTTTAAGCGCCGTCTGAATGGAGCCTTTGGCCCATCTGAACTGCTGATTTTTAAAAGCATTGATATCTTCCGGAATTTCGGCAGGAACCTGCAGCTCGGGTACATATTCGGTTTCCCAGTCGGCCAGCTGCATGCGGTATGAGAGGTCCATGTCTTCGGTCAGGGTATCATGCTGCCATCCGCCTGAGGTCTCGATCGCCTCTCGGCGAAAAACCCCCGCCGTCCCATTGAAATTCATAAAAAGGCCGTTCCAGCTTCGCGCAGCCTGTTCAATCATGAAATGACCGTCGATGCCCATAGCCTGACCGCGGGTAATCAGTGATGCTTTTCGATTAAGATGGGTCCAGCGCCCCTGCACGAGACCGACTTTCGGGCGATCGATGAAAAAAGCGATCGATTTTTTAAGGAAATCGGGAGGGGGAACGAAATCGGCATCGAAAATGGCGATAAATTCCGCATCAGTGTACTTGAGACCGTTCTGCAGGGCTCCCGCTTTAAAACCCGTACGATCGGATCGCCTGATCACCGAAATCCTGACGCCCTGTTTTTTGAGCGCTTCGACCGTGCTGTCGACATAACCCACGGTTTCGTCGGTACTGTCATCGAGAACCTGAATTTCATGACGTGACCGCGGATAGTCCATTGCCGCAACGGCATGAATAACTCTTGACGCAACGGATTTTTCATTGTACATTGGAAGCTGGGTCACCACTTTCGGGAACGTGGTTTCTTCGGAGAGGGATGAAAAATATTTCATCCGTTCACGTTGAAAGGCGACCTTCTCTTTCCGTTTTCTCAGGAAAAGATACGTAAGAATATAGCATTGAACCCCGTATGCCAGAAGAATTACAGAACAGAGGACATAGAGCGAGACAACGATGATTAGAGCGATCATACCCCTCTCAGCCTGCAGAGGTTAATAATCCCGATAAGTAGCTCGGGTAGATGAAAATGATTGTATAATATACATGATTGTAACTGACATCAATCAAATAAAATCATTTTAAATATAATTGTTTATCTCACGGAATGCTCATATAAATAGTGCCCGATTTCACTGCGGATCTCCGCAAAAAGTTGTGCGTCACGAAGAATATCGGCAACCAGAAGATTGTCCCATCCTGATTGCCGGTAACCGGTTACCTCACCGGGTCCACGGGTATTGAGATCGAGTTCGGCGACGGCAAAGCCGTCGTGTTCACTACAAAACGATTTCAACCGTTGACCGGCTTCCGGAGTAACGGAACCGGAAGTAAGCAGAAAGCAGTATGCTTTTTTTCGGCTCCGGCCGACTCTCCCGCGCAGCTGGTGCAACTGCGCGAGGCCGAACCGTTCGCTGTTCTCAATAACGATTATTGATGCGGCTGATACGTCGATTCCCACTTCGATGACCGATGTTGCCACGAGAAGGACCGTTTTTCCGCATGCGAAATCGCCGAGAATGCGCTCCTTTTCCTCGCTGTCAAGTTTCCCGTGGATGAAGGCTGCGGGAAGGTCGTTGAATGCGCCGCGGGTGAGCGCGGCGAAGGTGGTTTTGAGATCGTGAAGGGGCGGCTCCGTCTCGTCCTCGCTCTCCTCACGTTCGATGCGGGGAACGATATAATAACACTGCGCTCCGGAGGCGATGCGCTTTTTGATGAATTTTTCCATGTCGGCCCGTTTTTCACCGGGCACCAGGTGCGTCGCGACCGGTTGACGGCCGGGAGGAAGCGATCGGATGGTGACGATGTCCAGGTCGCCGTAAAGCGTCTGCGCGAGGGTTTGGGGGATGGGGGTCGCCGACATCAGAAGGACGTCGGCGCGCCGGTCTTTCTCGTGGAGCATGAGACGCTGCCGCGCACCGAACCGGTGCTGTTCGTCGATAATAAAAATTCCCGCGGCGCGAAACGATACCGACGACTGCAGGAGGGCATGGGTTCCCACGATACAGCGGGACTCGCCCGAGGCGATGCGCCGCCGCAGCCCCGTGTGGTGCCCGCCCCCCTCCGTCGCCGAGGTGAGCAGGTCGGCGCAGTACCCGAGAGGGCGCAGCCATCCGTCAAGGTTCCGCCACGTCTGCCGGGCGAGGACTTCGGTGGGGGTCATCCACACCGCCTGAAGGCCTTCGTTGAGCGCGGGAAGCAGGGTAAAAAAAGCGACGACGGTCTTTCCTGATCCGACATCGCCCTGAAGCAGCCGGTGCATCCGCCTCGGAGCGGCGATATCGTCGAGGAGCGTACCGATCGCGTCCTTTTGATCGTCGGTCAAGGTGAACGGAAGCTGCCGCAGCAACTGCTGCCGGAGCGGACCCGCACGGAGTGGCCTGCCCGGCAGGAGAAAGTTTTTCCGGCTGCTATGAAGCGTCAGCGCCAGCCGGTAGAGCTCCTCGAAACGGAGCCGCTCGCGGAACGGTTCAAGCGCGGCGATGGCGGTGGGGAAATGGAGTTCCTGAAGGCAGGCCGCAAGCGGGGGGAAGGCGTGGCGCGATTCAATCGGTTGCGGAAGCGACTGAGGATAATGCTTGCAGTTCTTGAAAATCCATTGCACGGTTTTACGCATGAATTGCTGCCCGATACCGGCGTCACGCATTGCACCGGTCAATCCGTACAGGGGAAGGACCGGCAGTACCGCAGCGGCGTCCGTCGTGACGACTTCAACGACCGGATGTACCATTTGAAAAGCGGTAAAGCGGGTAATCTTACCGGTCGCGATAATCCGTATCCCTTTACGAATGAAATTACGGCAGTAGGGAATACCCCGGAACCAAAGCAGCTCGAGCGAGCCGGTTCCGTCGGACAGAAGGGCGCGCAAACGGGATTTTCGTCCCCGCTCAATCCGTGCGGTTGCGACGATCCCGCTTACCGTACAGCTGCGGTCGAGGAAGCCGCCGACCGATTTGAGAGGGGTCACCACCGATCGATCGAGGTAGCGAAGAGGAAAACGGTAGAGCAGCTCGCCGACCGTTTCCGTTCCCGCTTCCTGCAGGGCGGCAATTCGTTTCGGCCCCATGCCGGGAAGGAGCGAGAGCGGTGAGAGAAAATCGAGCATTGCCGGCACGTTGCGCCTGCTCATGAGGATTTTGCCTTGCCTCCGGGCGGTCTGCACGACATCACCCTCTATGGTAGCGGCGATGGTGAAGGATCGAACAGGCGCGGTAAAGCTGTTCGATAAGCAGCAGACGGGCGATCTCATGAGTGAAGGTCAGGGGGGAGAGCGACAGCACTTCATCCGCCCGCTTCTTTATGCGTTCGCTCAGCCCGTCGGGACCTCCAACAATAAAGATGATTTTCCGGTTGATGGTTTCAAGAAGGGAGGCGAACCGGCGGGAAGTAAGGACACGCCCCTCCTCGCTTAAGGCAAACGAACGCCCGTCGATCCTGTCGAGCAGTCCGGCCATCCGCTCACCTTCGCTCTGCGGATTGCCGCATCTGATCTCCCTTATCTCTACTCGCGCCTCATGCCGCAACCGTTTAAGATACATTTCTACGAGTGCCGCGCAATGAGGATCCTTCATGGCACCGATACAGAGAAGCGTGATATCGGGAATCGTCATTACCATGTGGAAAGCGAAATGCGCGTTGTTAATGGGCCGGCGCTCATAACGGCAGCAAACGGTGTGAGCTCCCGACGATCAGGACCGGGAACGAACTTTTTTCAAATCCTCCAGGATACAGACGGAGAGCCACTGAAGGTGTGACGCTTTGGCGGTTAAAAGAACCGCCGCCGACTGGTCGGCGCTTCTGGTTGCCGCCGTCTCGCTGAATGCTTTAAGCAGGTTTTGAAATTTTCGTGCATCCTCAATAAATTCCTCCAGCATCTTTACCAGGTCCTCATTGAATAATGGAGGGCGGGCAATGTCGAGTTCATTGAGATAGTCGATACAACGAGTGAGGTGTGCAGCACACTCCGTTTGATTTTCCGGCATCGACGTCAGATTGTTCATGCAATCGACAAAATAATTGAGCAGGTTCTGCAACTTCAGATAAAGCGAGAGATCGGGCGGGTTGATAAGGACCGCATCAACAACGCCATTCGCTTTATGCGGCGCCGAAACCTTCCGCACACTCTCCACCATCGCCTGAGAATGATTCTTTACGCGCATACGCTTCCCCGTTACCCGGATCCCTCTATCCCTTCTTCAATCGCCGTCGAATAAAATGTCGAATAAAATATAATTATAGTGCCTGAACATTAATAAGTAAGATAAAATGCGCCGTAGGAGGGTGTCAAAGAAAAAAAAGGGTCATATTTTGGGAGCCGGGAGAACACACCAAGGGTGGGTTGCGATCCAGCGCCTGAATTATAAAAATACAACCTCCGTCCTTATTATAAATCAATGGTTTATTCCATTCCTGCATCTGATTTCTGATTGTTGACTCCTGACTCCGGGAAAAACCTTGCTGTCTTCGGCGTTGCTCGGATTATATTCGGATTATATATTGAAGGATCCTTGTTCTTGTGGCTCACGTGATAAAACGATGGTAGTGTTATCGATATGAGTGAAAAAAACCGCTATGAAACGCCGATCATCAGAATGGCCGTTGAGCGCAAGCTGATTTCCGATAAGCAGTACGACCATTGCAAGGAGCTGGTGAAGAAGAGCAAGCGTATCGGACTGGAGGCTTCGATCGAGGAGGTCCTTGTCAAACAGGGGTTTCTTAACGAGGAACAGATGCAGGAGCTTTCTGAGATCATACGTCTGGGAGAGACGGGGGATCTTTTCGGCGGGTACCGGCTTCAGCGACTGATCGGCAAAGGCGGAATGGGCAAGGTCTACGAGGCGGTTCACGAATTTACCGGCCGGAAGGTCGCTCTTAAGGTGCTCAATGCCCAGTTCAGTAAAGAAAGCACCACGATCACCCGCTTCTTTCAGGAGGTACGGGCGCTCGCCAAACTCAATTTTCCCACTATCGTCACCTTGTACGATGCCGGAAAGGCGGGACGCCGTTACTATTTCGCCATGGAGCTGGTGGAGGGGCAGTCGCTCGCTCAGCTGGTGGCGGAGAAAAAGCATCTCGAGGAAAGGGAAGCGCTGTCGATAACTGAAAAAATCGCCCGGGCGCTTGCTTTTTCTCATGCAAACAACGTCATCCATCGCGACATCAAACCGGAAAACATTCTTCTCGATGAACGACATAGCCCCAAGGTCACCGATTTCGGCGTGGTCATGCACCAGGACGACGACCACATGACTCTTACCCAGGAGGGCTTCATGGTAGGGTCAGTCCATTTTTCGTCGCCGGAACAGGTAGAGGGGGCACGCGATATCGATGGAAGATCGGACATCTATTCGCTCGGCGCGACGCTCTACTATATGTTGACCGGCAGAACGGTCTATACCGGTAAAAGTGCCGAAGAGATCCTCACCAAGCACCTGGTCGGTACCTGGATCTCCCCCCGGCGGTATAATCCGGCGGTTTCACGTCGGACCGTGCGTCTCATTCGAAAAATGATGGCACGTTCAAGAGAACGACGTTATCAATCGATGGAAGAGGTGGTTGCCGTCATACGAAAAAACATCATGCCACGTCTTTACCTGCGGGTTCTTATTGCAGCGGGAAGCGCTGCAGCGCTTTTTCTCACCGGAGCGATTGTCGAAGGGCTGACGCACTTTTTCCAGGCGACCTTTTTACCGTAAGGGCCCGGCGGCGCAGCGGCGGTAGATTTCTTCGTACTGCAGCGCAACACATGCGGCATCATACGGCGGCACGAAACGCAAGCCCCCCGAAGCAAGCAAGCGCCGCTCTTCACTATCGGCAATAAGGCGCAGCAGCGCGGCGCCGAGGGCCTCCGGGGTGCAAAGAACGCCGTTTTCGCCATTCCGCAGCAACGCGTCGCTCCCCGGATTGTGCGTTGCCGCCACCACGGTTCCGCACGCCAGGGCCTCGAGCATCGGCACGCCGAATCCTTCGTATGAACTCGGCATGCAGAAAATCCAGCTCCGGCGATATGCCTCGATAAGCTGCTCTTCACTGAGCCGTCCGGCATAAATGATATTCCGGCCGCTACAGGAAACGGGACCGACCACCGTTAGGGTGCAGTCGGGATGGACGGGGAGAATAATTGATGAAAAGATATCAAGCAGCAACGCACCACGCTTGCGGCTGTTGAAATCGCCCAGAAAAAGGATGGAGGGCTGGCTGCTCTTCTCCCCGCGGGGGAAAAAACGGTCGAGCGGAACGCAGCACGGGATGAAATGCTTGACCATCGGCAGATACCGCTTTGTATCCGGTGAAAGGGCGACGAGTTTCCCCCTTCTAAGGCAGGAGATCCATTCGAAAAGGTAGAAAAGGGACTGATAGCCGAACCGGCCGATCGATCCGGCGTGGAACGCCTCCCGAAACGCCGATCCGTAGAAGGTACGCACGCGGTGCCGTGACCCGCCGCGGAGATAGTCGTCGCCGTGAAAGTGGACGACGTCAAAGCCCGAAATGTTGACGGTCCTGAAGGCAAGCGCCGGGGTAAATTTACGGAAGGGGCGCGGGGCCGAACCCTGCCGTAACGTAATGCAGTGGTAGCAAGCACCCGCCATCGGCGGGCTGAAGGTGTACACTGTCACCGTATGCCCCCGCAATACGAGCGCCTGCGCCAGGCGGTGCACCTGTACCGACACGCCGTTGGGCTCGTCGGAGGGGAGATGCTTGGAGAAGAAGGCGATGTTCATGACCGGAGAGCGACTTTTACGGCCTTGTTTTTTTCCGTCCCGGATCCGGTACGTTCGCTTTTATCGCCGCCATCATTACTCCGGAACGCAGACGCCCGAATCCTGTTCGAAGCGCATTTCGTGAAAGGAGACCGCCACCTTTACGCATTTATCAACAGAGCCGAGGTTCATACTGACGGATTTAACTCTGGCGCCGCTATCTTTTACATAGGCTCGGTCTTCGGATTTGATGCATCGAATCACCTTGCCGGAATCATCGTAGGCGACAAAATCAAAATGGCCGAAGACGCCCTGCCCTAAAACAATGAAATAGCCCTCGAACACCATTGACCCGTCCGAAGACCCGATCCCTGCGCCGAGCATTTCGACCCATTTCGATGGTTGCACCTCGAGTTGCGGCTCACCCGCAGCGGTAGTGCTGTCCGATGCGGCCGCTACATAAATAAACATCGCGACCAGAAAACAGAGTGTCGTTGCGTTCTTCATGATATATGCCCCCTTTGTATCATTAATCCCTTTAATAAACCGGGACGCATCAGATACGCCCCCCTTTGCAGGCTGCAATTTTATCTCCTGCACACTTTTCGCACCATTTTCCCCTGCTATATTTATAGCCCAGATGCGTTCCGTCTCATTCTATTATAATATTCGGTCCATTATAAATAATATAATCTTCAAATTTGCGGTACGCTTGTAATGGTCGAGCCCTCGACTGCTTCGGCGCGAACCCCGTCGTTGACGATCATTCCAGCGCTGCTGCCGGTACTGACCTCAACCGGAAGAGGTTCCGACGTGATGGTACCCACGGTAATTACCTGCCGGGTGTTCCGGATTCACTTAAAACTGATGATGTGAAAAAGGTAAAAACGTCAGGATGATATAGGTAAAACATTAATGCGGCAACGTTTTTTCGCGATACTCGTCTGCGTCGATACCGTAGGCGCTCATTCTGGTCAGTAGCCATTTGCGGTCGATTTCAAGCAGGCGTGAAGCCTGCGAGACATTTCCCATTGTCGTTTTCAAGGCGGATCTGATGCACTCCTTCTCGGCCGCCTCCCGGGCGACTCTGAGAGTCGGTGTCCGGCTCGTGGAACCATCTGCAGCAGTGTCGTGTTTTTGTATGATTTCAAGATCCTCCTTCTCGATTTTCCGCGAAAGGGACATGATGACGGCTTTTTGAATCACATTCTCCAGTTCACGTACGTTTCCGGGCCATCGATGCGACAACAGCGCTGATTGCGCCTCGGTCGACAAAATCTTCTGGTCGCGCCCCATGCGACTGCAATATTTATTAATAAGGTATTCCGCAAGCAATAGAATATCTTCGCTCCGGTCGCGAAGGGGAGGAACGGTAATTGCAAGGACATTTAAACGAAAAAAGAGATCCGCCCTGAACCTTTCGGCAGTCACCTCTTTCCCAAGGTCCTTGTTGGTGGCGGCAATAATCCGCACATCAACCTTTACCGCATCAATCCCACCCACCCGCACGATTTCCGACTCCTGCACCACACGGAGCAGCTTCACCTGAACCGCCGGCGGCATTTCGCCCAGTTCGTCAAGGAGTACGGTTCCTTTGTCGGCTGCCTCGAAGAGTCCGATTTTCCGCGCGTGCGCGCCGGTGAACGCTCCCTTTTCATGCCCGAAAAGTTCAGATTCGATAAGGTTTTCCGGAATGGCGCCGCAATTGATCGCCTTGAAAGGGTTGCCCGACCGCAGCGAGCGGGCGTGAATATGACGGGCAAGAAGCTCTTTTCCCGTACCCGTCTCGCCCGAAATGAGGACCGGCGCGTCGGACGGTGCAATTCGGTCGGCCAACGACAGCATGGTGCGCATCCGTTCGCTCCGGTGAATGATTCCGCCGCCGCCTTCTTCTTGCGCTTTTTGAAGCGCGGCAATCATCTCCGCCTGCCGGCGTCGCTCATCCGAATTCGCAAGCAGTTCAGTAAAGAGCGGCAGTAGACGATCGCAGAACAGGCGGTCATTTTCAGTAAAACCTTCATTCTTTTTAATCCTGTCAAGATACAGATAGCCTTTGAGATGGTCGCCGTAGCGCAGCGGCGCGCAGAGGACCGAAGCGACAGCGTTCTTTTCGAGAGACCGATTTTCCGTAGAAGAATCGGCCCAGTCGGGTTCAAGCAAGAGAATGGTGTGCGACGCGTCCCGTGCCCAGTCGATTGCACGGTTGGAAAAGCGGTCCAGCCCCAGATGGGCGGGGTAACGTACAAGGGTATGGCGGTTGTTACCATCGGGATCCTCACCTACGATACGCGCCGCATCGCAGCGAAGCAGGCGTGCGACGGCTGACATGAGACAGGACGTAATATCCCCGTCACGGTCGCGGAGAAGCATCAATACCATGTTCAGCAGCTCATCGACCATGTCCGGCTTGGCGTCGGCGGGAACGACGGTTTCGCTTTGTTCGTTGAACAGTAGATTCGTTTTCCCGATCAGTATCTTGTCTCCGTTTTGTAACGTTTTTTTCCCGATTAGCTGGGAATCGTTGACGGTAATGACGATTTCATCGGTCAGTGGTTGAAAATGATAGGCGCCCCCGATAAAGAGGCAATGTGCACAATGGGCGGGATATTGAGGATCCAGAAGGAGGGTGCTGTCCGCCGCTGAACCGATGGTCACGATTCGATCCCGCAGCTTATATCGTTTTCCCGTTTCGATGTCCTGTAAAGAAGGCGTTGAAGCTTCGTTGCCCATTATCGCTCCTTGATGCATACCCTTTTTATTTCAAAAGGAAGCGTCGTAATAGTCTCTTTCCACAATACCGCACCGCTTCCGGTCCGCCAGACGAGACGGTGTTCAGGACTCTGAGCCGACAGATGAAATACGTTCGGAATAGTGGCTATCCGAATTCCATCAATATAAAGGCTGCCCGTTTCGGGATGAGAAACGATGATGAGATTGCCGGCCAGCGTTGCCAGGGTACCGAATTCATCCTTGAAGGGTAATGACAGGTCCATCCCGTCGACGCGTGCACGGGAAGAGGACATGAAAAGCGACCGGCCGTCTCCCCGCCGCGGCGCGATTGCGACTTTGTCAAACGATGGCCTTTTCAGAAGAACGGACGTTGTGCCAAAGCCGAGGAGCAGAAGGACCGCCCCTCCGGCGATGACGGACTTGCGCCTTGTAAAGGCATTTTTTCTTCTCTTTATAAGGGGGAAACGCGCCATCGATTCAAGCGCTTCGGGGGACTCAGGGTGCATTTGAAGGCATTCGACAAGCAGGTCGTAGGCCTCTTCAATGCGCCGCAGGCTGAGGAGCTCCTGTGCCGAATTATGGAGCTGCCTTGCCAGAATCTCGCTTGCGCACGGCTCGGCAATGTCGCTCCAATTCATTACCGGTCGGGCCCCCTCGTTTTCCCATTGCCGCAAGACTTCGACGGCGGACCGGGGCCGCACCTCCGGCTTCTCCTGCAGGCATGAAGCGATGCATTCGGGCAACGGGTCGTCACCGACCAATTCCCGGATAACCTTCCCCATTGAAAAAACATCCGCCCGTTTTAGATCAGCATCGCGACCCTGCCGCCTCTTCCAGAGCTCAGGCGCAATATATTCAGGTGTCCCTTTCACGACATCTGCCATCGTCTGCCGTGCGTCCTTGAAAACATGAAGCGAAAGTCCGAAATCAATGAAAAAAACGCCCTCTGATGAAATGATGATATTTTCAGGTTTTATATCCCGATGGACATATTCCCGTTCATGTAATGAAGCGGTGATTCGTATGATTTCCGAAGCGATTGCATATTTGTAGTGAAGAGCTATTTTTCTTTCGATTACATCCCTGAGACTGCACCCCTTGACCCACTGCATGATGAGACATACCTGTCCGGAGATCTCCTTTACATCGTAAACTTGGGGAATGCCCTGAATATGCATTCCCCCCTGCATGGAAGCTTCTTTTATCAATACCGCCCGTGCTGCAGCATTCTTTTCGACGATGAATTTCAGGGCCACCATTCGATTCAGCGCCGCCTGGCGTGCACGGTACACCGATCCGAATCCGCCGGTACCGAGTTGAACCGGATGGGAAAATCCGTTCGGAAACCGCGGTATCACTGCTCACTCTCCTTGAGCTTCTTCTCGGCCATTGAATACCAGTACACAATATCCTTGTCCGTCGGGGCGAGCTGCAGCGCTCTGAACCATGCATCACGCGCTCCGCGTATATCGTGGACCGCCCAGCGGACCATACCGATATTAAAATGGGTGAACGGCCGTGATGTATCGGCGACGAGTGCGCGATCGAAAAGGATCCGCGCCTTGTCGGGTTCACCGATCCTGAAATAAATTATCCCCGCAAGGTTAAGGGCTTCAATACTCCGTGGACCCAGATCGATCGCCCGTGAAATTGAATTAAGGGCATTGATGGTGTCGCATCGGTTGAGCAGCCTCCGTGCATTGACTAACCATGCCTCGGACAGAAGGGTGTCAATGTCGCTTTCAGGCCTGATCGTCCTTGCAGCTTCGAGATGCGTTAACGCTTTTCCCCAGAGAGTGCTGTCGGCGTTTTTAAGGGATGCCTGCTGTATGAGCGCCCTGCCCATTCCGAGGCGGGCTTCGAAATTTTCTGGGTTACGATGTAACACTTCGTCAAAAAAGCGGATGGCCATCGAGTAGTCGCCGAGACGCAACGACGCCTCCCCCTTTTCAATGCTGCGGCTGTCCGATACGCAGGAAATGAACAGGAGGGAAAAGACCGTGAACAACGAGATTCCTGCTGTTGTCAATAAACGCGGGGAAGCGCGGCAGTGCTTCACCTTTTCAAGTTTCAGGCAACGGCGCCTTTTAGTCAAGAAGGAATGCTTTTTCATCAACGCTCCGTTAAACCTTATATATGATATGGTTATAAAGGAGACAATTCAACGTCGAACCAGCCTGTTGGAAAATTTAAGCCTCCATTCCAGGAAGGTGGAGATTGACCATTCGGGAATCTCTATCGGCGCCCGTTTAAGCAGGGTCGACCATGTCTTCGCAGCATAGGCTTTTAACGCCGCAGTGCCGAAACGGCCGTCATAAAGCTGCACCGACAGGTCCGCGGTTATGGTATTGTCAATTCGCCGCAAGGAATGATGAATGACCGGTTGGGCCGCCGGCGCGATGGCCAGCCCGCCGTTGGGGCCGTAGGTGACGGTTAATTGCGTTGTCAGGGGATCTTCCGGAACGACATAGTATTTCTCATCCGACCTGCTGTAGATGATGTGATACGCATGAATGTCGATCTGGTCCCATTCGTACGGTTCCCAGAAATAATTCCATTTCCAGGAGGCTCCGAGCTGCACGGGCATTTTGCTTCGGAGGGTCAATGAAAAGCGTGGGCTGATCAGCAGGGCCGAGAGCGGTTGTTTCAAGCCGACATACATCACCGTATCGCGTCCCGACGCAATAATGTCATTGCGTAAAGCCCCCGTAACAACACGAATTCTCGAAGTGTCGATGATGCCGGAGTATGAACCGTCGGTATAAAAAATAGGATAGTGACGGCGCGCGTCTTCGGCATAGAGAATTTGTGCCGACTCAAGATCGAACCCGAATGCCGAGGGGCGTTCGAAGTACGAATTGACAAAAAGATTGTAGCCCGCCTGCAGCCTCTTTCCGGGTGGTTGCATTGCCGATGCAAACAGCCATGCGCGTGCATTGCCGAACAGGCCTGAGGTCGTCAGAAAAACGGAACCCCCTCCCCACAGCATGGGCAACCACCTGCCGCTGCCCACGACGCCCCCCTCCACGCTGTTGCCGAAAAAAAGGCTGTCATCCCTTCTACGATTGACAGACAGAGCATAAGCGGCTGATGTCGATTTCCCGGCTGCCGACGAGAAAATCGATCCCGTGATCTCATTCGAATCCGCTGAATGAAGTGATCCGCTTGGGTGGTATTGCCGGTAGGCAAATGTTCCCGCTACTCCCGCGGACCAGTAGCACTGTCCGTGGGTCAGTTTCCAGGCGGACCGGATATCCGCCCTGGCGAAAGGTCCTCTTTCGTTTTTATCAAGGGAACCGCCCCTGCCCACTCCCCAGGGACCGGCAGTGTCGGCTCCACGCTGTTCGGCGCCATACCCGGCTGCAATTCCCAAGTCAATGCCAGGGATAAACAGTGCGCGACGGTATTCGCGCGATGCTCGGATCGTGTCGAGGAGCCGCGCCTCCTCCTCTTCCCATCCAAGTCGCCGGTAGATCGCCGATCGTTGGAGCATGGTCTTGATCCTGAAGTTGCCTGAATGTGCGCCTGATACCATGTAATTCGCCGCCAGGGCGCTGTCGAGAACGCCTTTTCGCAGCAGGGCTTCAGACCAGAAATAGAAAAGGCTGTCTTTCGGAAGGCCCTGCGAAAATGATCTGACGAAATAGGCTATTGCGCTGTCGGGTTTTCCTTTTTCCAGAGCAGCGAGTCCCTGTTTGAGGGTCAGGGCATAGAGGGAACTGCCGCCGGCCGCCGGAGCATGGGCGACGAGCAGAAAAAGGAGGACAGCCGCCAGTGCAAATCGTCTGTAGAGAAGTGAATGTCCGAACATGCATCCCCCGTAAATTGTGCCGGAACGGACGGGAAAAGCAGCGACGAACGGCTTTCCCCGAATCGATTATCGTATCATAAGCCTGATCCTTTGCGTTTCAGGCCTGAAATAGATGCCGTTGAGGAGATTGCTGGTCACTCTCCGCTTTTTCCCCAGAAGGTCGAATATGCCGGATGGGGCGGTCGCCTTTTCAATGAAGAAAGAATTCCGGGGGAAATCCAGCCCGGCGTTGATCAACAGAGCGGCTTTATCGTTTATTCGTATCATGCGGATGATCGCCATATACATGCCGATATTCTGTTTCATGTCGGCGGTGTCGCCGATGGCATATATCTCATAGCCGCATGCTCCCGATTCGGTATACCGCATATACTCGTTCCACGCACCTAATGCGGTATCAATGGTGTAAAATTCGGTGAATGCTTCCGGCGCCCAGAGCGAGTCCTGCGTGCAGGCGGCGGAAGAATCGAAATAGAGGACCGCACCGAAGGGATCATACGAATATTGCACAACCAGAAGATAGGCGATGAAATGCGCCCGCGTCCAGCTGGTCGCCGACGGATAATCGTCTGTATTGATCGTGTGTTTTTTACAGGTGATCTGAGAACAGTAGGTAAAGGTGGTATCCGAAAAGGTCACGCAGGTGTCACCCGCCGGCACGGCAATCCAGTTGTCAGGAAGGTACGCAGAGATTCCCAGGGCGGTACTGGTGATCGTCGTATCGGCCGTAGCGAGGGAATATATAAAGAGTATTGCCAATATGTTGTATAATAATCGATTTGTTTTCATACGTTATCCCCTTTATTAAATAAAAACATTGAAGTGAAATTCATTGCGCACCGATGGACTGTTGGACTATATCCAATTATTTGACGTTTTTTCGTTCCCGAACTTCCTTGAATTGCAGCATTCTTTCACTGTTTTCCCTCTCCAGCTCCTGCATGGTCTTGCGGACCTGTTCCCGGACGGCCTCGGGTAATTTGTCAAGAGTCGCCTCTTTGGCATCGACGGCTGCCGGCGGATTTTTTCCCCCCTCGAATAATGTCGCACTCGTTCCATGGGTTTTCTTTTGAGCCCGCTGAACCACTGATGCGGAATCAACCCGCGCCTTCATCTCGCCGGGCATGGTCTGCATGATGGAGTTGAATATTTCATTGGGGTCGGGGCCGTTGGCCGTTGTTTCCTGTGCCTCTGCCGCCGCCGTCAGCATTCCCGCTGTGATTATCGATACGAACAATTGCTTATTCATTTTATTACATCCTTTTTATTGTCAATGCCGGAGAGGGCATGTGCCCCCTCCTTTCCCGTTCGTTGCCATCGGTGCATTGCATCGGCAGGGACGGGATTATTTTTCAGAACCGGAACCCGACCCCGAGCCGGAGCCTGAACCGGTGCCCGATCCGTCATGTGCGCGAATCTGGGACTGAAGCTTCTGAGCCTCTTGGATTCTTTCCTGCAGCTGGGTTTGCAGTTCGGTTTTTGCCTTTTCAATTTCAGTCTTAACCTGGGCAGAAACCTGTTCCATGGCCCGGATTGCTTCACCCAACGCCTTGTCGGCATTTTCCCGTGCCTGTTTCTTCGCAGCATCAGCGTCTCCCTTGTTCATATTCCGGTACTGATTGCGGGCCGCCTCAACCGCCTGTTTCGCCTCCTGAAGTCTGTTTTGAATTTCAGGCGAAAGATTGTCGAGTTTGCCGCCGATCTGCGCCTGCAGCTGGACCTTCAGCGCCTCAAGCTCACCGGCATTTGCCGTGGATGTGGCGGTCTTGGTCTGAGCCGAAGCTGCAACGATGAAAGCCAGTGTCGAGATAGCAACTATGAACCGTTTCATAAGTAACTCCTTTTCTACTACGTTTAAATGTTCAACCAGTTGTCCGGACTAGGTTTATTTTTTTTCCGCAAATAGATTGATCAACTTTCGTGCCAAATAACTTAACTTATTAATTTTTAACTAATTCCATATCAACCATCTGAATCTGACCATTTGGTACATTGTAGGCATTTCACTACAATTTTATCGTAAAGAGACGGGTATGTTCAATTGTACGTTTTTAGCTTTATGAAATTCAATGCATTAAACGGGTGTGGTGAAAACGCCATAGCTTCTTATGCGATAATTAACATCGGCTAAGTTTCGGGAATTCCAATTTCTAAATAAAAATAGGCAACGGCCCGCCCTCTTACTTCCCTCACACCGCCTCGAATTGCAGGGAGTATAGATTATAATAGATCCCCTTTGCGGCGATGAGTGCCGCATGGTCGCCCTGCTCGGCGATTTTTCCCCGGTCGAGCACGATGATCGAGTCGGCGCTGCGGATGGTTGACAGCCGGTGAGCGATGACCAGTGAGGTTCGTCCCCTGATCAGATGGGCGATGGCGTCCTGGATGAGCTGCTCGGTTTCGGTGTCGATGTTGGAGGTGGCTTCATCGAGAATAAGGATTGACGGATTGAAATAAAGCGCCCGGGCCAGTGCGAGCAGCTGCCGCTCTCCCGCGGAAAAGGTCGCTCCCCGCTCCATGACCGGTTCGTCGGCGCCTCGCCGGAGCGAGCCGATAAACCGGTCGCAGTGGCTGAGGCGGCATGCGGCGTCGAAGGCAGTGCGGTCGAAGGGGGCGTCGAGCGTGATGTTTTCAGTGACGCTTCGTGAAAAAAGGAAAACATCCTGCATGACCATGCCGATCGAACGGCGGAGACGGCGAAGGGGAACACTCCCGATCGGTTTCCCGTCAATGGAAATAATCCCTTTCTGCGGGGTGTACAGCCGCGTGAGCAGGCTTGCGATTGTCGTCTTCCCTGAACCGGTCTCACCGACGACGGCGATCGTGCGGTTTTTCGGCAGTAAAAACGAAACATCCTTGAGTACCCACTCGCCGGGTTTGTAGGCGAACCACACATTTTCGAAACGCACCTCGCCTTCCGGCATCGGAGTGTGATCGTCAACGTTCCCGGCGGAAGAGACTTTCTCCGTGATGGATGCAGTGGGAAACTCCTTCGCCGCCGGCGTCGAAAAAAGGCCGAGTATCTTCTCCCCCGCCGCAGTGGCGCTCTGCAGGATGTCGAATTTTTCCGCGAGATCGCCGAGGGGCTCAAAGAAGGTCCCGATATAGCTCAGAAACATGACGACCAGTCCGTACGAAATCCTTCCACCGACGATCAGCCGGGCGCCGATGCAGATGACGGCGGCGATCGCGCACCACCGGAACAGTTCGATGAGCGGCCGGAAGACGCCGTAGACATACACCTGTTTCATGCTCGCGTCGAAAAGGCTCCTGTTGATCGCCTCGAACCTGCCGATCTGTTTGGCCTCCTGCACGAAGATGCGGACGATACGTATGCCGGAGATATTTTCGTTAAGAAACGCGTTCAGCGCGGCGATTCTCGTCCGTATGGTGCGGTAGGCTTTTCTGGCCTGAAAGCGGAACGCCACGGTAATCACGACAAGAAACGGAAATGTAACGGCGACCGTCAGACCCAACGTGATGCTCGCGGAGAACATGACGGCGGCGATGCCGGCGAGGATGAGCGCGTCCTGAAAGAACGTGATCAGCACCGACGAGAACATCTCGTTGAGCGCCTCTATATCGTTGGTCACCCGGTTGACGAGTTTACCGATCGGATTCGTGTCGAAAAACGGCAATTCGAGCGAAAGGACATGCGCGAAGAGGTCGCACCGCAGGTCGCGCATGGCGTTTTGCGACAATCCGCTCAAAGCGATGTTCTGGCCGTACGACGCGAGAAACTGCACCGAAAAGATGCAGATGATCAACAGAACGTACCGGCCGATGCGTTGCAGGTCGTCCGCGCGAAGCATGAGCAGTTCGCTCATGGTGAACCGCCTGAGGCCGGGAGGGGTGACGAGGTGGATCTCAGGGGGGTAGTGAAGCGCCAGGCCCTCGGCGGCAAGGAGACGCAATTTCGCCTCGATTGCGGAGGTGGTCGTTGGCGACTCGATCAGGGTGTATCGCTCCGACCCGATGACGCCTTTCCGCTTCAGCCGTTCGAATTCCGTTTTTGACAATATGGAAAGCAGCGACTGCGGCACGAAAAGCGCACTATCGGCCAGGCGGATGCCGCGGGACAGCCTCTTCCCTACCTTCGGATCGATGAGGGCGCCGTTTCGCAACCCCGCCGCAATCACTACCGTTCCCTGCTTGACTATCAACCGGTCGATGACGATTTTTGAAATATAGGGTATCGACAGCGTCGCCGCGGTGATGACGACGACCAATCCCAGGGAAACGGCAAAATATTTTTTATAGCGGCAGACATACTGCAGCAGCATCGAGGCAACGTCCCGGTTGAACAGTCTGCCATTGACGGTCTCTTCTTCGTGGTACGGCGTCATTTACCGCCCTTTTGCCGATTGAAACGACTGCAGCGCATGGAGCCGCGCATAAAATCCTCCCCGGGCCACGAGCTCGTCGTGGGTCCCGCATTCGGAAACCGTTCCGTTATCGAGGACGACGATCGAATCGCAGCCGCGAACGGTTGATATACGGTGGGCGATGACGAGCGACGTCCTTCCACGCAGTTCCTCCTTCATGGCGGCAAGAACTTCACGTTCGGTGCCTGCATCGATCGACGAAAGCGCATCGTCGAGAATGAGGATCGGCGGTTTAAGGATGATTGCCCGTGCGATCGAAAGACGCTGCTTCTGCCCCCCTGAAAGCGTGATGCCCCGCTCACCGATGACGGTTGCATATCCCGCCGGAAGCAGCGATACATCCCTGTCGATTGCGGCCGTGCGGCCGGCGCGCCGTATCGACGAATCATCGGGCGTCCGTTCATCCAGTCCGAAGGCAATATTGTTTTCGATGGTGTCGGAGAAGAGAAAGGTGTCCTGCGGAACGTACCCGATGGACTTTCTTAGATACGGCAACGGAAGATCGTTGATGTCGATGCTGTCGATGAAAAGACGGCCTCGTTCGACGGGAAACAGGCGAAAAATCAGGCTGACGAGCGTCGTTTTTCCGGCACCCGGTTTTCCGATGATTCCGAGCGACCCTCCCGCGGGAATATCGAGATCGATGTTGCGAAGGACATCGCGGTCGGCGCCTGCGAAACGAAAACTGAGATTCCGTATGACGATGTGCCCCCGTATCGGCGCGGAGGGAACTTCATGCCGGGGCGGCACCGCCGTTTCGGGAGCGGTTTCCCGCAACGCCAGCAACCGCTTTGCCGATGCGATACCGCGCTGAAGCATGTTGTATACCCAGCCGAACGCCAAGATCGGCCAGAGGAAAAGCTGGATGTAAAAGGTAAAGGAGACGAAACTCCCGAGTGAAAGCCTGCCGCCGACAACCCGCCGGCCTCCGTAAAGAAACAGCAGGCAGAGGGAGAGTGATCCGAAAAAACCGACTAACGGGAAAAGCATTCCCCACACCTTAACCAGACTGATGTTTCGGTCGAGATACTCGCGGCAGTGTGCGGAGAATGCCCGTGCCTCGGCGCGCTCCTGCACGAATCCCCTTACCGCTCTGATGCCGGAAAAGGCCTCCTGCGCCCTGGACGACAACGTACCGAATGATTCCTGGACGGCCGTGAATCTGGATTGAATCACGCCGCCGAACCGGATCATGAACAGGGCGATAAGCGGAAGCGGAGCGACGGCGACCAGCGTCAGCTTGACGTCGATCGTCAGCATGAAAAGGAGCGACATCGTGCCCATGAACAGGGCATCGGTCGTCGCGATGAGCACCATGCCCGTTGCCATCCTGACTGCATGGAGATCATTGATGAACAGCGCCATGAGATCGCCGGTTTTCGTTACATCGAAAAATGATGCGGGGAGGTGCACAAGGTGCTCGAACAGGTCGTTGCGCATTTTCATCTCGATTTTCCGCGACGGCAGAAAAAGAAACAGTCGGTAACAGAAACGCAGCGCCGTCATGGCGGCGGCAAGCGCCACGATCGAAAGGGCACTTTTTACCACCAGCGCAGGTGAAAAAATTTCTTCCCCCAGCGTGTCGATGACTTTTTTAACGATGCGCGGAATAACGAGCTGGCATATATCGACCGTCATCAATAGAAGGACGCCGGATACAATAAACGGCAAGTGGCGCTTCAGGTACGAAAGCATGTACCGCACTGCCCGGCCGGTGGGGATGTTGTTCGTGGACATCGCGGTAAAAATACTTGGAGCCCGTGTCACAATGAACGTTGCAGCGATGTTGAGGGGTCAGTCAGGAGACGGAAGTCAGAAGTCGAATGCCAGAATGTCGTTCGCTCGCCGGCAGATTTCACTGCCGTAGTCTGTCCAGAGCCCCTGTCCCCAGTAGCGGTAGCAGCTTGTCTGCGAGGTTAACAAATGGAACAACGCATTACGATACCGCCGATCGTCCGTCGGAATACCCGGCGTGATGACCTTTTCGTAAAAGAGCGAACTTGCTTTCTCCATGGGCCCGAGGACATTCTCATATCCGCGCACCCAGGAGAGGTTGTTGGTCCAGCTGCCGCCTTCGACATGAAACCGGTTGTCCTCCTTGTGCAGCTGCTCGATCACGTCCGCCAGTTTTTCCGGGCCTTCGCCGGGCGTGAACCGCTCCCAGACGCGTTTCTGCATGAGCGGCTGCAGCGCCGGCAGGTCCTCTTGCCTGATGCCGAGCGAAAACAGATACTCGAGATATTCGCTCACATTCACCACCGGGACATCCGATCCCGACGACTCCCGGATCACCTCTATATACTTAGGCGGGAATTCATTCATCATCACGCCGCCGTTTTCCCCGTCGGCGATCTGAGTGACCAGCGGCGGGACCTGCCTGCCGGAGAGCTCCCAGCGTGAAAGCCCTTTCGCCTCGTAATAGGGCTGCATCTGGGCGACCAGCTTCGTATCGCTTCCCTGCGTTTTGACGATCGCGATAATGCTTGCCGCATCGCCGTGGGAATTCGTGCAGGTGAGTAGATGCGGAAGATGCCGTTGCTGCGGATTGCGGCCGTCGGAGGGCTGTTCCACCGAATGTTCCTGGACCAGCACCCACTGATACCCGCACTCAATGAGCGTCTTCACGAATTCATACGCGACATCGGGATGGTTCGGCAGAGCCATTTCCGCGGGTGAATAGCCGCGTACACGGCTC
>JAFGNB010000084.1 GCA_016927235.1 Chitinispirillaceae bacterium | reverse complement strand
TTCTCATTGGATCGCGGCAGGTTGCGGATTGTCTCGGATCGAATGGGAGATGCGTCGATTCGATTGTTGTCCATCGACGGTAGATCCATCGCATCCCTTTCGACGGGTGTCAATCAAGGGACGAACTCGATTTCGGTCGAGGTGTCTGAAAGAAAAAGTCTGAATAATGGAATATACCTTGTCAAATATTCCATCAATGGAAAATATGGTACGCAATTGCTTGCGGTAAATCGCTGATAATTGGAACTGACGATATCGGATATACATATAAAGGAGGCATTATGAAACCGTGCGGATTGAGTCGCTCGGCGATGTTTTTAACATTGTGCGCAGCGGCCATTGCGATTGGATCGCCCAACTTCAACATGATCGGCTACGCAACGACGGGTGGAGGGACTACGGGCGGACAGGGCGGCGCCTCACGCACCATCAGCTCGCTTTCCGCGCTGCAGTCGTGGGCCGACGGACGGGAAAAAAACAGCACGGCGGAGGTCATCACGATCAGCGGACGTATCAGCGGGGATGCGCTCATCACCATCAAGAACGGAGCGAACATCACGATCCAGGGCTCGGGGAGTTCAAGCGAACTTGCCGGTGTCGGTCTCAATATCCGCGACTATACCAATGTCATCGTGAAAAACCTCAAGATCAGCGAAGTCAAGTATCCCGATGACGCCCTCACTCTCGACAACGTGCAGCGCGGCTGGGTGGACCATTGCGAGCTGCACAGCAAAAACAGCCCTGAAATCGAAAAGGATACTTACGACGGTCTTCTCGATATTAAAAAAGGCTCTGCCGGCATCACCATTTCATGGTGTTATCTGCACGACCACCAGAAGTGCTCGCTCGTCGGCCATACCGATAACCTCAACCAGCAGGAGGAGGACGGCAGGATAAGGGTAACCTACCATCATAACTATTTTGTCAATACCGAAGGACGCAATCCGAGCTTACGGTACGGCGCGGTCCATCTGTTCAACAACTATTACGGAAATATCAACGACTACGGTCTCGCGGCGCGTGACGGCGGCCATGCGAAAGTCGAAAACTGCCATTACGATAATGTGAAGCTGCCCATGTCGACGGATAAGTTCATGGACCCGTCAAGTGAAGCGGGCGACAGGATCGGCGGCTACATCTGCGAGAGCGGGAACCTTTTCACCAACTGCGGCGCGAATGTCATTTCGCAGACCGGCTGTGACTTTTGGAACTCGTCGACCCTGCCTTACTCCTACACTCTTGACGACGTCAATACGGTTAAAGCGACCGTGCAGAGATACGCCGGATTCGGCGACAACCCGACGGAGGTGGTCGGCGCGGACGCGTTTGTTCCGGTGGCGAAGGTTGGAGGAAAGCGGATATATACGGTGCATGCGCTGTTTGATAATTCGCTGCTACCCTCGGGGGAAGCGTATGACATATACGGGAGGAAATTGACACGCAGCTCTCCGGCGCATCGGTACGCAGTGCAGGGAATCGTAATCGTCAGACAGGCAAAGGGAAAGTAGATATCCGCCGTCGAGCAGTTACGTAAGTTTATAAGTTTTTGGCAAGATCCGCCATGGATTTACGGGGAAATAGCGGTATTTTGATACATTGTAGAAAGGCGTTCCAGATATGAAAAGCCGCATCGGGCTCATTTCGTTTTTAGCCGTTTCCATTATGTTGTGGGGTGTATCGTGTAGTGCACTGAAGAGCGACGAAAAAGCGATCACCGCTTTTTCGATCGAGAATCCGGCAATCGCCGGAACCATTGACGAAAACGCAAAAACGATCTCCCTGGAAGTACCCGAAGGGACGAATATCCGTTCGTTGACCGCGATTTTTACCACGACCGGCGCATCGGTCGCCATCGGATCGGTCACTCAGATAAGCGGCTTGACGGTCAATGATTTTTCCTCTCCCGTCGTCTATAGCGTAAGGGCGGAAGACAATTCCACCGCGGAATATACCGTAGCGATAACGGTGGTTTCAAGGAAAATTACCGGTTTTTCGTTTCCGTCGATCAACGCGACGGGATCAATTGACGAATCAAAAAAGACAATCAGCGTCGCGGTACCGGGAGAAACCGACCTAACCGCGCTTGTAGCGGTTTTTACAACGAACGGCATGAGTGTTTCGGTGGGGGCAACCACTCAGCAGAGCGGCGCTACGGCAAACGACTTCACCAACCCCGTCATCTATACGGTAAAGGCGAGCGACGGCTCCACGGCTGATTACACTGTTTCCGTGGTACAAAGCATACCGGCGAACTGGACCACGTTCGACTGGACCGATGACGTTTCTCCACCGGATGGATGGCAGGATCGCGAATCCATGAATACCTACTGCACGGTTATTGACGGCATTCTATCGTTCGATTCACGTGAAGGAGCGAATCAGGCTCATTACCGGTATCAATTCAGCCCTTCGCCTGACACCGGTTCCGCAATAACGCTGGTTTTGAAGGCAAGGGGAGATGGCACGGCGAATTCGCTCGCATGGATGCTCGATTTTCAGTATACGTATCGCGGACAGATCGAGTTCAGGAACGGAGAGGTCAGTCTGCAAAACGGCAGTTCAACCATCGGAACCGTATCAATAAGCGCATCCGTCATGCATACGTATATGGTGACTTACGAGATTCTTTCAACAGGGCTTAAAATAAATGTCTTCATCGATGGTGCGCCGACCGCCGTACTCTCGGGAACCGTCACCGCCGCTGCTTCGAACGCCTTCATAAGACTTGGTGATATGTCCAATAACAATACCTACATGGGTTCGCTCGACTGGATCATGTGGACCACCGATGGGGCGTTTTTTCCCGGGGGAGTCGATATGCCGGAAGGGTTTTCATTGACCCCGTAACATCGGGATACACGGTGTAACCGTTAATCGGTCATGTATTATCATAGGTATTTTCTCTACAAGAAGAAGGAGTGCATTATGTACAAACGGATGTTACTCAGTATCATCGTCGCAACCTGTGGTCTTATGGCATTTTTCTCATGTAGCCGGGATCCGCAGAGCAGCGGCTATGACATGGTACCCTTAGATAAATCGTGCCTGTTCGTGTCCACCGTCGCAGATACCGGAGATCCGCAGGATGTTCCTCTAATCAACAAATTGCGCTCATGGGGTTGCGAGGTCAGGGTGGTGGCGGAAACGGAACTCACGGCCATGGCTGACAGCTTTACGCAGTATGATTTCGCCTTCCTGTCGGAAACACCGAATTCCGGTAACTTTAAACCGTTCAGGGGACATCCGCTGCCTCTGCTCAATCTGGAAGCATATGCCTGCGCTAAAGCAGATGTGTTAAACTGGTCGACCTTCCCTTCGGCTGTAGCGAAATATGATCCATTACCTCTTCGTATCGCCGACGGAGCAAACGTGGAATTGACGGGAGGCCTGGCATCCGGTTCGGAATTTCAACTCGTTACCGGCACCATCTCTTCCGGAGAGGCTGAAATCGGGTTTATTCCGACGATTCAACACATTTCTATCGCGCGGATTATTTGCGATACGCTTGTCAACAATATGGTGGCGATGATGGGCGTCGACAGCTCGGCAATAGAATCTTCCGGAGGATTGCTCACCACCGCATGCGCGGTGGAGAAGGGAATGGTGCTTGCCGACGGCGTTTCCACCACGCAGTACCGGGCGGTAACCATTGGGATTCATGCATATGCGTTTGAATACATCACCGACGAAGCATATGCCATGATCCACGCGGGGATAGTTTGGATATTGAAATAAAGGAAGCGAAAAAGGATGCTTTTATGATGGAGGTAATCATGCCGCAACGTTTGAAAAGGGTATCGGGAGTGTTGCTTTTTACGGCGACCATGGCATTCGGCTGGACGACCGGCGGGATTACGGTCGACGTCACCGAGTCGCCCATGGACATCAGGGTATCTACCGGCGGAACGACGCTCGTGAATATAACCGGGTTTACTTTCGGTACAGTAAAATACACCACCGCGTCCTCAGTTTCCTCCACGGACGATGCCCTGATCCTCACCCTGTCGTCAAACACCAGC
>JAFGNB010000083.1 GCA_016927235.1 Chitinispirillaceae bacterium | reverse complement strand
CTTACGTTCGGTATGGATGTCGATAAGGTACTGGGAACGGGCCAGGAGATCGCCGCGTCGTAAGTGCAGGTGAGGAGTTCGATGCAGGTGTATTTTTCTAAATGTAAAAAGGGTTTATACGATGCGTCATCTGGTTGAAGGGCGAAAACTCAACAGGACAGCGAGCCATCGGCGGGCCATGTTGTCGAACATGGCGGTTTCGATTCTTGATAAAGAGAGAATTACGACGACGGTGCCGAAAGCGAAGGAGGTTCGAAGGGTCGTCGAGCGGCTTATTACCTATGGGAAAATGGGCACCCTCCACGGCATCCGGCTTGCCGAGCGCCGCATTAAAAACAAGACAATACTGAAAAAACTCTTTGATGATATTGCGCCGAGCTATCAGAAACGTGAAGGCGGCTATACGCGGATCATCAAGCTGGGTGAACGCCCGGGCGACAATGCCCCCATGTCGATTATCGAACTTACCGGGCGGGGAAAACCTGATGCAGTGAGAAAAACGAAGAAAAAAACCAAGACGAAGAAGAGCCGGGTGAGTGCGAAGGGGAGGACCGCTCCTTCCGAGAATGCGATAAAAGAGGGCGCAGACGAGAAAAATGAACCGAGTGACGGTGTCGTTTCTCAATAAACCGAACATACTCAATAAGCACTATTTGAGGGAAAGGATTTTCCATGGCCGTTAGCTTTAACAGTTTAGGATTCGTCAACACACGCGAAATGTTTAAAAAAGCCTTTGAAGGCAGCTATGCAGTTCCGGCATATAATTTCAACAACATGGAACAGATCCAGGCGATCATTAACGCCTGCGGCAAATCGAAGTCCCCGGTCATCATGCAGGTATCAAGCGGTGCGCGAAAGTACGCTAACGATATTCTTTTGCGGTATATGGCGCAGGGCGCCGTCCAGATGGCGCGCAGTGCCGGATATACCATGCCCATCGCGCTCCATCTCGATCATGGCGACACGTTCGAATTGTGCGTCTCCTGCATCGAGAGCGGATTCTCGTCGGTGATGATCGACGGCTCGCACCATCCGTACGATAAAAACGTCGAATTGACAAGAAAAGTCGTCGACTATGCGCACAAGTACGATGTCACCGTGGAGGGCGAACTCGGCGTCCTCTCGGGAATCGAAGACGACGTCCAGGCGGCGAAATCGATCTATACGCAGCCGGATCAGGTTGAGGATTTTGTCAAGAAAACGGGAGTCGATTCGCTGGCGATTTCCATCGGGACGTCGCACGGCGCCTACAAGTTCAAACCCGAGCAGTGTACGAAGAACGAAGAGGGAGTCCTTGTTCCTCCGCCGCTGCGCTTCGACATCCTCGATGAAATCGAGAAAAAAATTCCCGGGTTCCCGATAGTGCTTCACGGCGCAAGTTCAGTGCTTCCCGAATATGTCGCTATGATCAATGCGAACGGCGGCAGGCTCAAGGCAGCGGTTGGCATCCCGGCGGAACAGCTGCGGAGGGCCGCACGCTCGTCGGTGTGCAAAATCAACATCGATTCAGACGGACGCCTGGTGCTCACTGCAGTCGTTCGCAAGGTGTTCAACGAACAGCCGCAGGAATTCGACCCGCGCAAATATCTCGGTCCGGCACGCGACGAACTGGTTAAAATGATGATCGAAAAGAACGAGAACGTGCTGGGGAGCGCAGGAAAGGCGTAAAGGGCAAGATCGGATTAAAACGATAGCGATAAAGGACCCGGAAACGGGTCTTTTTGTTAGGGAAACATATAATCCCACATGCACCGCTTCCCCGTCATCTCCATCAATATCTCTCGCTGTAAAGGCATCACTTCCTTCCGGCAAGACATGCGACCGCTTTTTCCAGGCCTTCCAGCGACAGTTCGAACATCGGAAACAGCTCCCGGATAAGGCGTATCGTACGCGTATAGTGCCATGCTTCCGGAAAAACCGGATTGATCCATGCGGCATGCGGGAAGGTTTTCGCAATGAATGAAAGCCTTTCGATGCTCGGTTTTCCCGATCGTTCTTCGAAATGGATCGATCCGTTCGCGGCCGTCAGTTCGGCGGGTGCCATGCTTGCGTCTCCCACGATGATGAATCGAGTCTCAGGATCAAGGCGCACAAGGTCGTCAACCGGAAACGGCCTGGACCGTCGTGGGGGGTCCTCCCAGAGATTACCATAAATAGTGTTATGGAAGAAAAATGTTTTCAGCTCCTTGAACTGGGAACGTGCGTAATTAAAAAGGGTCTGAACAAGGTCGACATACGGGTCCATCGACCATCCGCCGTTGTCAACGGCAAGGATGACTTTCAATCGGTCTTTCATGCTCCGGTCGAAAACGATCTCTATCTCGCCGGCTTTTTTCATGGTCTCATAGACGGTCGCATCGACATTCACCCGGTCTTTCGGACCGGCGGGAATCATATTTCTGAGCCGCTTGAGCGCTTCTCCCATCTGTGAGGCTGTCAGGGGGGCCTCCCGGCAATAATCCCTGTAGCGCCGGTCCAGCGCCGTCTTTATCGCGGATTTGCGCATCGCTCCCCCGCCGATCCGCATCCCTCCCGGGTGATAGCCGGAATGCCCGACTGGGGAGGTACCCCGCGTCCCTATCCACCTGCTCCCGCCGTGGTGTTCAGCGGTCTGCTCCTTGAGCCGCTCGAGAAAATAGGCGATGAGCTCGTCGGCGGTCATACCCGACAGCTCCTTTTCATCAACCCCAAATGCATGCGCCAGAGCATCGGGATTTTTAAACCATTCGTCAAGCATGAGGCGGGCGATCTCAGATAGTTCATGATCCTGCGGCTCCGTCAGGTCGGCGCCCCTGAAGTGGTGCGCGAAAACCCGGTCGTAACGGTCGAAATATTTTTCGCTCTTCACGCAGATGGCGCGGGCACCGATGTAAAAATCATCGACGGAATTGATGATTCCCCCCTGCAACGCCCGATGCAGCCGCAGGAACGAGGTGGGCGACACCGGAATGCCGTTGTGCTTCATCAGATAAAAGAAATCGACGAACATGGGAAAACCTTGTGCAGGGTTACTCTCATCAGACGGCATTCAGCGCTGTTGCATAATCGTGGCTCTTTTTAAAGAGTATTCCTAAAAAGGGGACATCGCTTTTTAACGCTTTCGGCCTGAAATCGGGATCCGCCTTGAGAGCCCGTATCCAGTTGAGCAGCTCCCTCGTAGCCGGCTTCTTCTCGATGCCCCCGATTTCCCTGAGACGATAGAATGTTTTAAGGGCGTTATCAAGCAGCTCATTATCGATGTCGGCAAAATGCGCCAGTACGATTCTTCTCATCATGTCCGGCGCGGGAAACGAGATGTGATGAAAATTGCACCTTCCAAGAAACGGATCGGAGAGGTCTTTTTTCGCGTTTGACGTTATGATGATCACCGGCCGGTATTTCGCCCTGACCGTCCGGTCGATTTCGATAATGTCGAATTCCATCTGGTCAAGCACGTCCAGCATGTCGTCCTGGAAATCCGTATCGGCCTTGTCGATTTCGTCAATGAGCAGTACGACCCGCTCGTCCGAAATAAACGCCCGCCCTATTTTACCCATGCGAATGTACTCTTCGATATTGCTCACATCACGTTTCGAATCGCCGAAGCGGCTGTCGTTCAGGCGGGTGAGCGTGTCGTACTGATACAGCGCATCGACCAGTTTCATGCTCGATTTGACGTTGAGGACGATCAGCTTCATGCGAGACGCCTCCGCGATCGCATGGGCGAGCATGGTCTTGCCGGTGCCCGGCTCGCCTTTCAGAAGCAGGGGCATTTCAAGCGCCATGGTAATGTGTACGATTTTCGCCAGCTCGTCATCCAGAACGTACCGGGATGCGCCGGCGAATTCCTTTTTGTGATCATCGTCGTTCATTGAAACGCTCCTTGGTTGTCCTACCGCCCGATGTGCCTGTTTTTTCGGACATGATTGAGAAAGGTGGATTCGGAAAAATCACGTTCCGGATTGATCAGCATCGCTTTGTATCGCATGACGGACGAAGGTTCTTATGAGGAATTAAATTTTCAATAGACATTTTCTTTATTAGGGTGCGGACAGGAAATTTGCAAAATCGTTTGACATGAATAGTATTATTTACGGAAAACCGTTACTTCCCGAATCTACAACCGTACGATACATTATAAAAATAGGTTTCAAAAGACATAAAATACAAGAAAAAGAGACGCCGGTGCGGGGAAGATTATCATTCCATTCCGTCAGCCGGTGAAAGCCTGTTGTAAGTCGCAGGTGAAGCCTATTGTAAGTCGTTGCAAGCCCGTTGCCGGTCGTACAACTGCCTTAAATTACAATCTGTTATAGCGTCAGCGCACTTTTTCCCCTTTTAAAGGAGGTAACCCGGTTGCCGTTCAATCGGGGTCGTGGTCAGAGTGTCTTCTTTTTCAGCATTTATCTTCCCTCCTTAACCTCCATCCTTCCCGATTGCCCGCATCCTCATCCCGATATATATTATTCTTATCATTTTTATCCGCCATCTCCAACATGGTAGAAACAGTTTGAACTCCGAACAGTGCTTTCATCTTTTTCCTCTTTTTAGAATTAAAAATTATCTATCTTGAACGATGGAAAGGGTGCAGCTGATGAAATTATGGGATGGGATTGAATATGGAGTCGGCGGCAATACAGAAGGGAAATAATATAAAGACAGGATAATAAATGATGACAACAACCTTTTTGCTGATTGTTTTGTTAATAATTGGAATTGCTAATATATTATTTACGTTCATTAAAAAAAGAACAGACGATTCAGAAGAGCTAGACAAGATTCTTTTAAAAATTGATGCAGATATATCACGAATAGATCCCTTAATACGTGACGAATTCGGCAGAAGCAGGAATGAAAACCAGAAATCTTTTAAGGACAACAGGGAAGAATTGAACAACTCTTTCAAGACTCTTGGAGATACATTGACTAAAATCGTGTCAGAACTTTCGAATGCACAAAAAAATCAATTTGAAACATTTTCAAAACAACTTGCAGATTTGATAAAATCTTTTAATCAAAAAACCAACAGTCTACAGGAGCAAATCGATAAAGATTCAAAGGAAAATCGGACAGAACAAGGCAATTCTTTAAAATCATTCGAAAATAAGTTCACACAGAACGTAAAGGATTTTAACGACCTTCAAAAACAGAAGTTTGATGATCTTGTAAATAGACAAGAGAACATCAAGAAGGAAACAGATGACAAACTCAAAGAAATAAGGGAAACTGTTGAAAACAAATTGAGAAGCATTCAAGAAGATAACAACCAAAAACTTGAAGAAATGCGAAAAACCGTGGATGAAAAACTTCAAGAAACCGTTGAAAAACGTTTTAATGAATCATTTAAATTAATAAGTGACAGGCTTGAACAGGTTCATAAGGGACTTGGAGAAATGCAAACCCTTGCTTCGGGTGTAGGAGATTTGAAAAAGGTTCTAACAAATGTTAAAACACGCGGGAATTTGGGTGAAATACAGCTTGGAGCGATTTTAGAACAAATTTTATCGCCTGAACAATATGAACAAAACGCAGTAGTGAAGGAAGGAAGTCAAGAACGAGTTGAATATGTAATCAAGCTTCCTGGAAAGAATAATGATAATAAATCGCTATTATTACCGATTGACTCCAAGTTTCCAACCGAAGATTATCAACGATTAATCGATACTTATGATAATATTGGTAATTTAAATTCTAAAGAAGTGGAAACAATTTCGAAACAATTTGAACTTTCTGTTAAAAAAAACGCGAAGGACATAAGGGATAAATATATAAATCCACCAACCACAACAGACTTTGCGATTATGTTTGTTCCAACTGAAGGACTTTACGCTGATATTTTACGGCGGACAGGGCTTTTTGAAATTTTGCAAAGAGAATGTAAAATCACCGTTGTCGGACCGACAAATTTGGTCGCGTTTTTAAGCAGCCTGCAAATGGGTTTTAAGACATTGGCGATAGAAAAACGATCAAGTGAAGTATGGGAAATTCTTGGCGCTGTTAAAACAGAATTCGGCAATTTTGGTACAGTCCTTGAAAAGACTAAAAAGAAATTGCACGAAGCTACAAACGTAATTGACCAGGCAGGTGTAAGGTCAAGAGCTATTGAAAGAAAATTAAGGAAAGTTCAAGAATTGCCGCAAGAACAAACGGCTGCATTATTGGGAGAAGCAATTGAAATAGAGCAGGACAATAAACGAGATGATGAAATTGAAGAAGAATAGAAGCTCATCCGCCGATAACTCAACTATGCAACCCACACAACATGACAACGTGGGTTGATCAAACCCTTACGAAGGATAAATAAAAAAATGTGCGAATCAATTCGACACTACTGATGCTTTTGGCTGTTCGTAAATCCTCACTTCGCCCGCACCACCACATACGTCGGCAGGCCCTTCACCCCCATACGGTCGAGAAGCCGCTTTGTCAAGGGCTCATCGGGCCGTTCCGCCTGGTACTTGACGAGGATGTACTGTGTCAGCAGCTCTTTCACTTCCGGATTGCGGAATGTCGTCGCATCCATTGCCGTGCAGTTCTTACACCAGGTGGCCCAGAAATCGATGAAGACGGGTTTGTTCTCGACGTGTGCCTTCTGCAATCCCTCTTCAAGCGAATGAAGCCAGGGGAGGTCGGAGGAGGCTGCTTTTTCCGGGGCAACGGCGGGTGCGCTGGCGCTGCGGTAGAGCGTAACGCCGGTATATCCGTAGTAGGTCGCCATTGCGAGAATGAAGATCCCGAAAACGTACTTTACCCATACCATCCATTTCCCCGGTTTCGGGAGGAAGGAGAGCCCGGCGCCCGCGAACGGCCAGGGCAGGGCCATGCCCATGCCGAGCAGAAAGGGAAGCATGAGACCTGCACTATTTCCGTTTGCATAGAGGGTGCCTGCGTAGAGCACCACCGAGATGACCACCGGCGCAACGCACGCTCCGGCGAGCAGCGATGCGACGATGCCCATTACAAACGCCGTTGCCAGTTTTCCCCGGTCCCCGCCGACGTCCCCGGCTTTTCTGAACCGTGTGAAGTCGATGTGGATGATATCGAACATAGCCAGAGCCATGATGATAAAGATCAGGGCGATCAAGCCGTTAAAAAGGGGTGATGCATTGATAACGCCGAATTGCGTGCCGGTGAGCACGACGAACAGTCCGAGCGCTCCATAGGTGAGCGCCATTGCCGATCCGTACATTGCGCCGACGAACATTCCCCTGCTTCGGCTTTTTGCCTGCGAACCGGCGCCGATGACGGCGATGGTGATGGGGATCATCGGCAGCACGCACGGAGTGAGGTTCAGAGCAATGCCGCCGAGAAGTGTGAGCAGGATGATTATAAGAAATCCTTTGCCTTCGAATCCGTTGCTCGTGCCGCTTGTTCTCCCTGCAGGATCGCGCAGGAATTCCGAGAACCGCGCGACATTTAAAAATCCGCTGCGCGAACCGAGGATAATGAAATCATCGAGGAGCTGCATTACATCAACAGGCGGGGAGTGTTGGCCTGTTACCGTTGACACTGCACCTAATGCTTCCTGACCTGTTAAAAGCGTGCCGTCCGATTTCGCGGAAAAGGCGATTTCCTGGGGAAAAAAGCACATGCTCGAATCACATGCCTGATAGTGGACTGTTCCGACAAGGAACCAGTCGGAAGCGGTTACGGGATGCATGATAATGATCTTCTCGCCGCCGGTATAGACCGAAACGGTTGATTTATCGAAATTAACGAAGGTCTTCGGTTCGGGGAGCTCGATTGTTCCCTCACCTAATCCGGCTTTATCGGAGATCGAGATTTTAAAAAAGAGCGATTCCGCGGAATAAATATGAATATTTTTTTCCATCTGCAGGGTGAGCGTAAGGGAGAGCGTGTCGTTGTTTTCCGGGGTGTTGCGGGAAATGGTGATGGTTACCGGCTCCTTCATCGGTTGTTGGGTGGATGAAGGCGCTTCTGAAAGCTGCAGTTGAGCGGCGGCATTCAGGGAGAGAAGAAAAGATACGGCAATGATTTTCAGTCGACAGGACATGGCACCTCTCCTCACCAACCTCTGGCATCCATTTCCCTGTAAGGGAAGAGATGGAGGGGGATGATATTGAAAGATAAGATCTTCATTTCCCCCGGATGGATTCCCGGGATCTTCATCAAAACTACCTCGGGGATTTCAGTAAATGCAATGCAAAATGATGCAGGGTGGAGCAACCGGACTCTATTCCGGCTTTGCCTGCCTGCACTAAAGGCAAACGGAGGAGGTACGCGATGTGGGTGTAGGCTGCTTTGCGTTACTCTTCCTACCTTGCCTTTTCTTTTTTTCTTATTCCTTTAAGGTATATTTATAGAAAGGTTCCTTTGGGAGAAACGGAGTAGTGATATGTGGCTGAAGACCTCTGTGTCGCGTGTCCCCCGGGCAACGGCAGTGGCGGACAGCAGACATTTTCGGGGGGCACGCCCGGGAGGGGTTGCCTATTGCCACGATGATGGCGTGTGGATAAAAAATTGTACTGTTTTACTACTTTCTTTCACTCTTCTTGCCTGCTTTCCACTTACTGCAGCCGAGATAATGCAGACGGAAAAAATCGACATTGCCAAGGTCTGGGCAGGTCATCCGGTGGATTTCGCGATAAAAACCGCGAACAATTTCCAGTATGTCGCTTATTATGACTCGACGCGGCGCATGGTGGTCGCGGAGCGGACAATCGGGTCAAACACCTGGAGCTACACCGTCTTGCCGACAACCACCGGCTGGGATTCGCATAATTACATCGAGATGGCGATCGACGACTCGGGGTATATCCATGTGAGCGGAAACATGCATAATGCATCGTCGCTTGTCTATTTTCGCTCAAAGAAGCCGTGGGCCATCGAATCATTTTCCACTCCCGGCATGATCGGTACGCAGGAGGGCAGCATCACTTACCCGGTTTTTATCAAAGGGGGAGAGAATCAGCTTATTTTCCAGTACCGTGACGGAGGGAGTGGCAGCGGTACCACCATATGGAACGGCTATGACGTCACCACGAAAAAGTGGAGGCGCATCACCAGCCAGGGGCTTCTCGACGGCGAAGGCCAGGTCAATGCATACCAGACTTCTCCCGTGCCGGGACCCGACGGATTTTTTCATATCATCTGGATGTGGCGCAATACGCCGGTGGCGAACACCAACCACCACCTTTCCCACATGAAAAGCAAGAACCTGTCGACATGGCTGACCATGGCGGGAGCGGAACTCACGATGCCGGTGAAGCAGTCGACTCCCGGAGTCGTCGTGGATCCGGTCGAGAGCGGCCACGGGTTGATCAATATGGATTTTTGGATAAGCTGGGATACGCGGGACAGGGCGGTGGTCACCTATCACCGCTACGACGACGACGACATAAGCCAGATTTTCAATACCCGGTGGGAGGGAAACGCCTGGAAGATCCGTCAGACCAGCGGCTGGACGGGTTTCAAGTGGAATCTCGACCGTGAAGGGTCTCTCAGCCACGACATCGCGGCTTCGCCGCTTACCGTGGATGAAAGCGGCGCGCTCGTGCAGAATTACATTTATCGCAATAGTGAAGTCCGTCGCTGGGTGCTCGACGAAGCGACCCTCACCCCGAAAAGCGACGGCATTTATGAGCCTCCCGAGGCTATGAAGGAATTGTATGTCGTGGAATCGCAGTTTCCCGGCATGCAGATCAACCGAAAGCAGGATGGAGAATATTATCTGCGGTGGGAAACAATGCCGATCAACCAGGACAAAGAGCGTGCTTCCGGCACCTATCCGTCGTCGAGTATGCTTCGGGTGTACCGGTTTACCGCTGCAACTTCCGCGCGCAACGGGCTTTTTCTGGCCGCCTCCGGCGGCATCGCTCTTGAAAAGGACCGGCACCGGATCGTCATCAGTCGTCTGCGGGGAGTATCGGGATATGCGGGCCCCTTTTCAGCGGCGCTTTTTACGATCGACGGCAGATTCGTCGCCGGACAGTCCTCCGGTAACGCCGGCTGCTGCGTCATTCCCCTGCGCAGACTGCAGAGGGGGATCTATATCATTCAGGTGATTCCCGACCCTTGCGGCAATGATGAACCGGAGGCGCTTCTGACCGAGCGTCTGGTCATTTACTGATGACGAACACTGTCGTTGCCCTCATCGTTATCGGCACGACGGTGCTCGCGGCTGCTTTTTTCTGTTCGCTTGTCGAAGCGGGCATACGCAACCTTTCTTCCTTTGAAATCGTCCGTTTTGCGCAGCACCATCAGCGTGTCTCGCGCATACTGCTGCGTTTTCAGGAAAACAGGTATACGCCGGCTGCGACGCTTTCGGTGATAGTGATTCCGGCAGTGATCGTCGGCGCCGTCCTGGGTTCCGTCGCACTTTCATCATTTTCTCCCGCTGTCCGGTGGGCAACGGTTGCAGGCTATGCCTACCTGCTGGCCATGTTCGGCGTCGTTGCTCCCCGCGCACTCGGAAGACGTTTCAGGGAGCCGCTCTCGTTTATTTTTTCGCTCCCGCTTTACTGTGTGACCCTGTTGTTTTTTCCCGTTACTTTTCCCCTTGCCCTTATCGGCCGCATCATCGACCGCAGGCAGCCGGTCAATCCGAAGAACGTCGCGGCCGAAATCGTATTCCTCGCCCAGCAGGCGGCGGCAGGCGCGGTCATCAGCAAAAAGCAGGCGCATCTGATCATGCGGACGGTCGAGATTTCGACTTTCAGCGCCGCTGATATCATGGTCGGCCGCGCCGACATGCATCCGCTTTCCGATACGCTTTCGCTCGCCGAAGCGCTCGTCGAGGCGCACCTCCACCACCACACGCGCTTCCCCCTCACCCATGAGGGCGACCTTGACCGGATCATCGGGTATGTCAATTTCAAGGATATCGTCGGTGCGTTGCGCGTCAATCCCGCCGACCCCACGCTTTACGGCATCAAACGACCCATCGAATCGGTCGATGCCGCAACGTCGCTTCCCGAACTGCTGCAGCTTCTCACACGCGGCAGCCAGCATATCGTCATCGTCAGGGGTGCCCGGCAGCGGACGCTCGGCATGGTCACCCTTGAGGATCTCATGGAAACACTGGTCGGCGATCTCGAAGACGAATACGACAAACCCCCCGATTTCATCGTTCCGCTCACCGACCGGCGGTTTCGCGCCGGTGGCGGAGTGACGTTTTCGCAGCTGAAAAACACAATCGCCCCCCAGCTGCCGGACTGGGATCTTACCGTCAACGAGTGGATCAGCAGCCAGACGGAAGGGAAAATTCCCGAACAGTTCTCGACCGCCTACCAGGGACTTGCCTTTACCGTACGTAGAATCGCCCGCGGGAGGGTGTTCGATGTGATTATCGAGCGGACAAAAGCCCCCTCAGGAAACACGCCGGTGGAAAAGGAGCAGTGAGCCGCTGAACACCACGACGCCGATCGCTCCCCTCGCGGCAAGCTCCCGCTAGAGTCCGGCAATAATCCGGGATTAAGGCATTACTGTTTTTACCATGCGGTTTACCATAGGAGAGGTAATCGTTCGGCCATATATGGTTGACTTCTATGAAATTGTCAAGACCATCCCCTTAAATCGATTGACAGTTGAATCCGGTTCCGAACCCGTTCGTGAAAATGACCATGGCGCGCAGCAATGCTTTTTTTGTTCTTGCAATAACCTATCAGGAAGCCTATTTTTAATTGGTGAGACCGAACCGAAGGGAGCGTTTTGATCCGCAGGAGTATGGATGGCTGATTTTTTAGCGGTGAAAAACCTTTCCGGGATAAACCGATTGAACTTCAGAAGTATGGCCCCTGCTTCCTTCTCCGGTGAATATCAATGGCCTATCTTGAGATAAAAGAAGGCCCTCTTCAGGGGACCCGTTTTACCCTTTCGGGAAAGGTAACGATCGGCCGCAACGTCGGCAATCAGCTCCACCTCAACGATGCCAGCGTAAGCCGCCAGCATGCGGAAATCTGGCGCAAGGACAACTATTACGCCCTGGTCGACCTCGGCTCGGCAAATGGTTCCTTTGCAAATGGAGAACGCCTGCACCGGCTCGTTCCGCGGCCTCTTTACGACAATGATGAGATCATCCTCGGGAACAGCAGGCTTTTTTTTCATGCGCAGGGTGAGCAGCCGCCGGGAATCGACCATACACATTCACCAGCCGTAGAGAGAACGGACCTTCCGGCAAGCGGGCGGGTTTCCCCCCTCTCGGTAGTCATGACCCACGATGACCCGCAACCGCTTGTAAGTGCGACCATCGATGCATCACGCGCCTTGCTCTTCGACACGGCAAACGAGGCGCCGGAGAACTTGCTCGGTACCATTAAACGGCTTCAGGCGATGGTCAAGATCGCAATCGACCTCGGGACGGTGCTGATGCCGGAATCGCTCGCCGAGCGGATTATGTCGAGTATTTTCGACATTTTTCCCCACGCCGACCGGTCGTTTATCATGTCGCACGACACGAAAAACGGACAACTGAAGCCGCTTGCCGCCAGGCGCCGTACCCCTGTCAGTCAAGGGAGCGACGAGTTTCCGGTCAGCCGCACCCTCCTTCGGACCGTGGTGGAGGAACGCCGGTCGTTTCTTCTCTCCGATGCCCTGAACGACAGCCGTTTCGCTGAACGGCAATCGATCGTCGACCTTTCCATACGGTCGTTCATGTGTGCTCCATTTATCTGTAAAGATGAGCTTCTGGGCGTCATCGGGGTTGATACGATGTCGCGTCAGCACGCTTTTTCCACCGATGACCTCGCCATGCTCACCGGAATAGCCTCGCAGGCCGCTATCGCATGTAAAAACGCCGAATTATACTCAACGGTCGAAAACGAGACCAAGATCCGCACCCAGCTTTCGCGGTATCTTTCGCGCGATGTCGTTGAAGGCATTATCGACGGCACCATCCCGCTGAGACTTGGAGGCGAAAAAAAGTGGGGCACTATTCTTTTTTGCGATATCGTGGGGTTTACCAGCATCGCCGAAAATCTATCCGCCGTCGATGTGGTCGAAAAACTCAACCGTTACTATGCCCTCGTTACCGAAATCATTACCCGAAACCGGGGTACTCTTCACAAGTTCGGCGGAGACATGGTAATGGCGTTCTGGAATGTAATGGTACCCGACGATCTGGCATGCCGCAATGCATTGATGTGCGGTTTGGAGATGCAGAACGCAATTTTTCACTTCGATATTCAACTTGAATATGAGGGACAGCGGCCCTTACACCTCGGGATCGGCTGCAACACCGGCGAATTTGCCGGCGGCAATATCGGCGGTACCCACCATATGGAGTATACCGTCATCGGCGACAACGTCAATCTGGCGCAACGTATCGAATCGCTTGCCTCACGGTGGCAGGTTCTGATCGCCGAGGAGACGTGGAAAACCGTTAAGCATTTCTGCTCGACCATCAAACTGCTCCCTGCCCAGGTGAAGGGACGGGTACAGCCGATAACCGTTTTTTCCATAAGGGGGATTCTCCAGCATGACAATTCGATGCTTCTTACCATTCCGCTGGTGATCATGACTCCGGAAGGAACAATATCAGGAAGCGGTCTCGCCACCTCGTTCCGGTCGGCGGGCAACATGCAAGAGCTTCATATCGTATCAATTGCAACGATTCCGCCGTGGAACTCCCTGCTTATTCAATTCGACCTGCCGGAGCTCTCGGTCGCCCCCCGGCTGTCGGGCACCATTCAGGAGGCCTATCGAACGGCCGGCGAGGGGAATGCGGCCCATACCCACATCATATTATCCGATCTTACCGGTGATCCGAACGCTTTTTTACTTATGCAGCCCGGCGCAAGCATCGAATCCCGCAAGAGGTGGGGCGATATGAAACGGCACTAATGATTTGACAGATTGTCGTAAATCCCCTATATTATTATTGATCAGGCTAATGGAGGAATCTGCGGTTTACCCGTGAGGGGCAGTGCCGTATGACAGGGATTCCGGTAAAAAGCGTAGGGGGGCGCGATGATGAAACTATCGTTGTCCGGGGCAATTGTTCAGCTTCTAGTACTTGCTTATTCCGTCAATGCAGATCTGGAACGATACCTATTTACAGGGAATATCGTTGAACTTCGCTATCTTGACAAATCAACCGGCAGTATAATTAAACCGGATCCAGATATTGATGCCGTGTTGAGTCAGTTTATCGGTGATACATGCATCTATCTCTTCAACATCGACGTGGAGCTGCCGGGATATGCTATTGATAACAACCGCGAACGAAGCGATGTCCCTGACATCTCACTCACCGATGCAACTTACCACTTTTTTTTCTGTGAATTGACGGAAGGGATTCTTTATATCGGCCAGGATGTTGAAGATGTCAGTGAGCAGCATTTTGGCATGGAATACGATATGCCCAATGGGGAGGGGGGGAGATCTGCGGGAGTGAATCTTATCAGCGGCGCAGGAAACCATTATGTCAATATATTGACGAGCGACACAAGCGTCACTTCCTTCGGCGAATGGGATACGACAGTGGCTTATGCCGGCATTGAATTCGCCTCTTTTAAAGATTACAACGTCAGTTTGGTTTCGAGATTGGGACTTGTTCCTGCCGAGGAGCCGCCTCTTCCGATACCCGAATCGCCCCTTTACGTCCTTCTGCTGTGTGGGGGCGGCGCACTCCTTCTTATGGCGATTTGTCTGCGGCGCAAGTACGGTATTCGATAATTGCGGCTGCATGCAATCGTCTGCCGATCGATTTTAACGCTCCTCCTTGGAGGGCTGTTCTATCGGTTTCGACGACGCGAATATCCCCTCAATAGCGCCCCGGTAAAGTCCGGCCGGTTTTCTCATAAGCAGATACCGTTCGATTGAAAAGAGAGGAATCTCCCTGCATTCCGCTATCCGTTTGTTTTCCGCGGTTTCATCCGCGAACCAGACCGCGGCGAGGCGGAGCCGTTCGCTCGGGTCGCTGCGGATGCGGTCGGGGACCCAGCCGATCGCGCAATCGTAGCCGCGTTCGACGAGCGCCCGTTCGTACTCGGTAACCGCGGCCGCGGCAAGCGCGCCGCGGATGCCGCGGCCCGACAGATCGGCGAGCAGCTTCTCGGCGACCGTGCACGACACCCTGTCGTCTTTACGGAATAAAATACGGAATTGATGCCCGACGGCAGGGGTGGGCGGGGCGGCGGCCGGTTCAGCGGCCGAAAAGCCGGTATCGGTTTCGATCGCCGCGATCGGGTTTCCCTCCGCCTTGACTATGTTGCTCAGCACTTCGGCGGGTTTGACCAGTGATGCCAGATACCGCCGTACGTTCTCATCCTCTGAGACACATGCGATAAAATAGCGGTCGCGGGAGACGGCCTGGAGGGAGGCCTGTTTTTCCAGCGTTGTACGCGCATAGGAAATATCGCTTGATGACGTCAGGAGGAGTGCGTCGTATTTTTTCAGCGAAAAGGAGAGAATCGGGTTTTTATCCTCGGCGGCAGTGATGATGAGCGTGTCGAGAAAAGCGCGCCGTATGTTCGATTTCAGGTTGGGCGCGAGCATCAGTTCCTCCTTGGTAATCCTCTTGGGATAATAGGCGCCCCATTTTGTGTATATGTTCCCGCTCAGACGCGCCGTCCTGATTCTTTCGACTGCAAAGGAGTCAGGCTGTGAAAGCCGCAGGTAGCAGGTTTTCTGGTCCACGGCGCCCAGCCCGCGGATTACCGCCTCCCTGCCCGCGATAAACTCCCGTATGCCTTCGACATGACGAAAGAGGGCCCACCCCTCCGCCGGATGGATTTTCACATACCCCGTCCATGCCTCGATCAGATCGAGTGCGGAAACGAGCCCTCCGGCGCCGTCGACGATGCGGCCGCCCAGCTGCAGGGTGATTTTCTTCGCGGAGATATTTACAACCGTCAAGAGCGGCGCGGAGACGCTGTCGGGCGGCAGAAACGGATCGACCGCAACCAGCGGAAGCAGCGTTCCGTCGATTCCGGCGCGCGGCGTATGGAGCCGCATTTTTCCGCCGAAGAGCGGTACGATCGTATCGGGAGACGGGAGCGCTCCGGGTGCTCCCGTTGTATCCAATCCGAATGACCCGGCAGACAGCTTGCCCGGGTCCGGTTCAATGGTGCTTCCACTGAACGATCCCGGTTCCATTGCCGAAAGCGGCGTAGAAGGTTCTTTAAAAGATGCAACCGGTGCTAGCCGGACCAGCACCTGCCCGGCAATCGAATCGTCGCGCAGCTCCGCAAAAGGGTAGCGGTTAAGAAACAACCTGAACGATTCGACGAAATTGTCCCGGAGAGTTTTGTCGGGAAAAGAAATCGTATAGGACAGAGTATCCAGGGGAAGCTCCGACACCGGCGGACGCTTCTCACTGGTAACTCCCTGACGGACGGCGGGCTGCGGGGTACAGGAAAGCAGCAGCATGCCGCAGCACATCACACTCTTCCAGCGGTCCATGAACGCTCCTTGCTGGCGGTGGCCGGAATAAAATACCTTTTAAAAATAAACTTCATCATCCTCAAGAATCCACAGCCGCCGTCCATCTTTCAATAACCGCTGAGAGAAATTAATTTTATATACGATCTATTCCTACTTCGGGAGAATAGAATTTCAGATTCCATCGGTACGCCTCACCCCAACTCCCACGGCCCCTCTTCCCCTCTCCGGAGAGCGGAGAGGGGAAGAGGGGTGCTTCCGCAGTGCGGGACGGGGTGATGAGGTGAGGCGAAGTAAAAACCGCAGGAATGTTCATCGTACCGAAGTAGGGCTATTTATTGAAGGCTTTCCCTCTTTCTTTCAAAGGAACCTCATGGTACGAATCCCCCGTGTTGTAAGAATCATTCTCCTCGTTATCGCTGCATTGGCGGGTCTCGGTATTGTGAGCGTGTATCCGGCTTTTCTGATCGGTAAGTTCTTCTGCCACCGCTACTTCGACCGCTGGGGCGAAAAACTGGTCGACCTGGAAAAACGGGGGCTTCTTTCCAAAACATACGGCGCCGGCTGGCAGGACGTTCTCACCGATGAGGCCATGAAAAATGCGGCCGCTCTGATTACCAACGGCGATTCGGCCGCCGCGCCGTCGCACGACCAACCGGTGCAGGTCGTCGACGGCATCGTGCTTGACGACTACCCTTCGCTCTCCATTATCAACCGGTTGCGGGAGGTCCGCACCTATTCGAACACCATTGAAATCGTCGACCGCCGCGACCGGATGATCGCGAATATCCGCACCGACCACTACCGCGCGCGCATCGACGAATTTCCCGCAACGTTGATTGAAGCATTGCTGGCCGCCGAAGATAAAAATTTCATGACCAACCGTTACGGCTTCGAGTTCGACAGTTTCGTGCGTGCGGCGCTGCGCGCGGCGTTCGAATCGCTTCTTTCCTGTAAAAAAGTCCCTCCCCGCGGGACCTCAACCATTACCCAGCAGGTTGCGAAGCTCTTTATTTCCCGGCTCGATGAACAGGGATTCAGGCGGGTAACCCGCACAATCGATCGCAAGATCCGTGAACTGCAGATCGCCGTGGCTCTCCGGAAGATGTTCCCGCCTGGAGATATTCTCGAAGTCTATTGCAATCACTGCGTCACCAGCGACTACGGCATGATCGG
>JAFGNB010000082.1 GCA_016927235.1 Chitinispirillaceae bacterium | reverse complement strand
ATCCGCCGCAAAACCGCTCGATCCGAACTCTCCGTCCCCGCACTGAAGCAGCAGCGTCCCCGCGGGGAGTAAAAACCGGCGGGAGGTATCTTCGACGATTGCCCTGCGGTAATCGGGATCGAGAATGAGCGCGACTGCTCCCGGGGCGATCATGCGGCCGCCGTAAAGGCACTGTTCATGTCCCGGAAGCGTCTCGCGCACCGGAACAATCGAGTCGGCTTCGAGACCGTTTGTAATAAACAACGAGTCGAGCGCGATGGAGTCCGGCCCGAGATTGGTGATCTCGACAAACTCATGGCTCGCACCGCCCCCAAGCGAGCTTTCGGTTCCGAGAGGGTCGCGATAAAGTTCGGAAACGATGAGCTGCGCGGGCAGGGGCACTACCAAGGTTAAGAGCATTATCAATGCAGTGAGAACGGCGATCGAAGGCAGAAGAACAGGGCGGAATTGTTGTTGTTGCATAGAGTCTGTTTTCAAGGTCAAGTGATGGTAAAAATAGCGTATACCGACATCCGGGTCAAACCCGGAGGAGTGTATCAGGCACATAAACGGATTCGGTTCGCAAACCGGCCCCGGCAGACGAACCGGCTGACGATGGAGGCTGCCTCCTGCGTCATTGCCCGATGGTGCAATTGCGAAGGTAATGAACTATTTTTACCGCAACGGACGGTCCTCGTACCAGGGAGAAGCAATGGCACTCGCAGACATCATCAAAACCGCACTTGACCGGATGCAGTATATCGCCAAAACCGAGACGGTTATCGGGGCTCCCATTGTTGCCGGTGAGGTGACGCTCATACCGGTTTCGCGCATTTCGATCGGGTTTGCCGCAGGCGGTGCTGGGAAGGATGACAAATCCGGCAACGGCGCAGGCACCGGGGGCGGTATCACCATCACCCCTGTGGCCTTTATCGTCGTCACCGGCGAGAAGGTGCAAGTACAGCCCGTAACCCCCTCGGATCCGATCATGAGCAAGATCATGTCGCTTGCACCCGATGCGGTGAACGTTGTCGCGAATTATTTGAAAAACAGAGGAAAAAAAGAGAAAAAAGGGAAGCGTGACGCGGCGAAAAAAACAGAGTCCGACAACCCGTCTTCTTCCTGACTCCTGTTGTTTACGATCGATTTCATGCAATTCCATCACGACAATCCCGACCTGATCTGGATCAATCCGGGTTCCCCTTGCGACGGGCACGGCTCTTTCGAACAGCCGTACTCTTCCATCGAAGAGGGTCTCAAACGGATAAGACCGGGCCAGGCGCTCATCCTTTTTCCGGGAAACTACGTTTCGGATCTCACCATTCAGGTGAGCGGCACCGCGCGTCGGCCTATCCATATTTGTGCCGCTCCCGGTGCGACGGTTACCATCAGTTCCGCCTGTTGGTTTTTCTACGACACCTCCGACCTCGTCGTTTCCGGTCTTACTTTTACTGATGCGCAAAGCGGCGCTATTTCGGTGATCGGCAGGTGCAGCAGAAATCGATTCGACGACCTCCGGTTCATCAACTGCGGCGTGCACAAAGAGGCCGCCTGCGCTCTCTATTTCGGCGGCGCCGGCGGCTGCTGCAATATCGTGGAGAACTGCAGCTTCGAACACGCACCGCGGGAAAAGTACGGCGGAATAACCCCGAACAACGCCTCGATCGGTCTGATGATCGCGCAGGGCGACGCCGCAACGGGCAGCCCCATCGTCAACAGCCTGGTCCGTCGTAACCGATTTGTCAATTACGGGTACGGCATTCTGGTCGGCGGCGAAGAGTCGGGAGCCGTTCGCTGCGGCCACATTATCGAGTATAATACCGTACAAAACTGCTCGCACGGCGGGATCCTCATTAAAAGCGGCGATACGCTGGCCCGGGGAAATGTGGTCGAAGGGTGCCCGGGCGACGCACTGTCGGTTCAGTCGGAACTCGACTGCACGGTCGAAGGGAACCGTATCATCGACTGTCTTCGGGGAATCGTGGTGCGCGGCAGGGGGCATACCGTCGCCGACAACTGTCTGGTCCGCTGCGGCGGCGGGGCGATTCGCGTTGACGGAGCGTCGGCGCCCCACTGCGGCGCGTCGTCGAATTGCTTCATCGAACGTAATACTTTCGTTAATTGCAGTTCACCCTCCGACGGCGACGATCCGCCGGTCGCAGGCATTCTCATCGATGCGGGAACCACCGGCATCGTCGAGCGAAATCTTATCTACGGCGCCGGTAAACCCTACGCCGTCGTTCAGGCGTCGCGACCGGCGCGGAGGAGAGGCGGCAGGACTTCCCGTGGTGAAGACACGCGTTTCGTCATACGGGACAACGCCGCTGACGGCGGCTGTTCGCTGCTCGACGGCGTCGAAACAATCGCCGTCAAATTCGCCGATCCCGCCCGCGACGACTACCGCAACGGATGCGGCTCCGGCGCATCGGGATGGGTCCTCGCCCCCCAAGGGTTCGATCCCGCCGTCGATGAAACGCCGGGAAGCATTGATTATCGTGAAGCAAGCATCCTCGAAGACGACAACGGGGAGTTCATCATTCCCGGGGAGAATGAGGAATGCCGCGGCAACCTGTTCGGACATTTTTTTGCCGGGGCGGCTGAGGACGACGAGGGTATGTCGACGGACTATTTTTCGGAAAATGAAGCGTAAGTACGGGATGAAACCGCTGCGGCGAAGCCGGGCGCGCAGGGCCGAGATACCGTTTTTCTGCCTGATGTTTGCGACCGCGTTCCGTATGGCCGTTGCCGCAGGTCTCGATTATACCTTCATGACGCAGCGCAGTTTTTCCAGCGCACAGCTCAGTGGCCTCGGCGATGCAGGCATCGCTCTTCCCGGTGATATCGGGACGGGGATGCGGAATCCGGCCTTGCTCTATGCTTTCCTAAAAAACAGCCGCGGAGCGGTTTCGGCGGGGTATGGTCGCGACTCGCTTTTCAACAGGCATATCATCCCCTGCGCACTCGGGTACGCAAGCGGAAACGGGGCTCTGGGCGGGTATTACCGCTATCAATCCGGAGAGGGACCGCTGTCGCAGCATGAGGCTGCATTCAATCTTTCCGGAGTGTTGTTTGGGAATCGCGATGTGCAGGGAGAGGTCGATTTCGGGGTCAGTGTGCGGTACGGGTGGATGAGCGCTACGAGCAGCAACGAGGTATTCCTGCGGCGCAAGCTTTTCCTCATCGACAGTGCTGGAAAGGAAGTGTATCAATCGACGATTGACAGTTCGGATACGACCTATCGTCGGAAAACCGCCGCGAAGCGGTTCATCGCCGATATCGGTTTTTACCAGCCGAATTTCATCGAGCATCTCGATTTCGCGCTCGTCCTGAGCAACATCCTCGGATATTCATGGGAGAAGGAGCGGCCCATCCCTGCCGCTACCGGCACTACCGAGGGCGATTCGGTCATCGGAACCGAGACCGTCATGACCGTCGAACGAAGCTATTCCCTTATTGACGAAGAGTCCTCTTCTAGAGGGTGGCTTTCCGGGCGGTACCGTACGCTGATTTTCGGCATTGTCTACCGTGTCGAACCGGCCGCGACGCTGCAGCTCTCCTTCCCCGTTGACTTGGAACTGCTCGGGCTGTTCGACCGGAAGGTGGAAAACAGGTTCGTATTCAGGGGCGGCATTGCAGCAATGATCAACACTCTTTTCATCGTACGGCTCGGCTACGCCCGGCAGCCGAAAACGATTCTCGAGGGGATCACCTCCTTCAAGAATGTCAATGTTTTCACCGGCGGGGCGGGCGTTTTCATCTCCGGGGTGTCGTTCGACGTTACTCTCTCGCAGCAGTCGTTCGGCATGACGGCGGGATACCGGTTCTGATTTGAAGACGCCCGGAGCGGACTCCGGGGAATGTGCCCGCGAGGGGTTCACCACTCCACAAAATCGATAGTGTCCGACAGCGTGCTGTCGAAACGCATCGTTTTCGTGCCGGCATCGGCATCGCTCCCGGATCCTTCCCCGCAAAGCGTGAGATCGGGCGGCACGCTGCGCAGATAGCGCTCGTATTGTGTAAAGAAGCCGTTTGCAACCTTTATCCCCCCCTCTTTGAGGAGGCCGATCGACAGGAATTTATGGAGGCTTTTTCCATCGCGGGCACCGGTGAACTGCTCGTTGCATTCGCCGATGCAGGCGACCGTCACATCGACGATCTCCGGCTCGGCGCCGCCCGACAGTCTCGAGAGGTCGAGCCGCAGCACGGCGTTCCAGATACCGTAATTGGTCCGCTTCTTACTTGACGCATCGACATTGAAGGGCCGGATAACGTCGTCGCTCGTCCCGCTTTTGGCCAGATTGGGCATGGGTCCGTCGACCAGGTAGGCGTCGGGGGTAAAAATGCTGTCGGAAGGCGGGGGCGGCGGCGCTGCCGACGTGTCGGACGGCCAGGCGACGTCGTATCCGGAAAGACCGTCGGCGGGATTTCCGACAAGGCGCAGGTGCATCCCGAGCCACGTCGTCCGCAGTGAATTAATATCGGAGAAGGGATGGTAGCGCCTGATCGTATCTGCATACGCCACGGTGTCGCCATTGAGGGTGATCGATGCGATTACCAGCGAGGGATGGTCGGCGGGCCGTTCGATGATATCGTTTTTGTAAAGGACATTGAACAGGTGGAGCTGTTCGTAGAGCGTCATCTCAAGGGCCCCGAGGGCGACCGAAAACATGCTGTCGGAAAGGGGGACTTTTTTACCGAACGAGACGATCGAATCGATGTCGACCCCCACGAGTCGGGCCAGTTCCTTGTACACACGAACCCCGGTTACCGCGGAAAGCCGCAGCGAATCCTTGATGCGGGAGAAGGCTCCGACCCGCGAGAAAAGTTGAACAACCGGAAACGCATCGGGGGCGATCGCTCCCTCGGGAGTAAAGAGCGTGCGGTTGAGGCGGTACATGGTTTCAGTGCCGAGAATGTTGTTGGAGGTATTGAGCAGTTCAAAAATATACCGGCACCCCTCGAAAACGTCGTCATGGTTATGAACCGTATAGCCGACACCCCTGACGGAGCTCAGAGCGAAAATCACGCCGGTCCGTCTTCCCCTCTTATCGTAATCGAAGGTCCGTTTCCACGGCACGTCGTCCTCGACGGGAAGGGTATCGGTCCACTTCGCATTCGGGGTAAAAATGCCCAGATCGAAATTGAGAGCGTTGTTGATCGGTTTGACCGTGGAAGAGCCGTTGGGAGTACGGTTTTTTAGCAGGCAGGCAAGGCGCGATCCGATACGGTCCTTCGAATAATAGGCCAGTAATTGACCGGTGCGTGAATTCATGATCGCGTAGGCGTAATACTGGCCATTGACCACTACCGGCTTTCTCATATAGTGAAACACGCTGCGCCGATAGCGGTTTTTAGTGATTTTATTGTAGCGGACATTGGTGTATACGGTATCACCGGCATTGAGACTCGTGAGAAACGCCGAACCCGGCTCATGAAAATCAATGGGATCGCTCAGGATCCGGAGCGTTCGGAGTGTATCGCGCGGTTTCTTATCGAGCGTCACCGTTGTCCCCTCGCTCCCGATGCGAACCTCGTCGATGATGGTGGTGTCGGGGCCGTAACCGCGTCCGTCGACCAGCGTTTCGAGTTTCTTTTGGAGTGCTGCGTCGATGGTCAGCTTGATGTGCAGATTCCCTTTCTTTCTCACGAGCGAGTTGGGGTCGATAAGGTTCATCTCACCGATCCTCTCTTCGGGAGTGCCGTTTCGGCGCAGCGCCAGCAGCCAGAACTCGTTGGCGAGATCGACCAGCGCGCTGTGGCTGCCCTGAAAACGGCGCGGCTTCTTAAAAGCAATCGTGTCGATGGCGGCAAGGACGGCGGCCTGTTTCTCGGAATTCCACCTCAGTGCCGCCCCCATGCGCGGCATATCGATATGGCATTGACGGACAATTTTCGTACGGATGTTTCTTCCCCATTTGACCATGCGCGCGAGGTAGATGCATTCGGCGTCGTTGAGGTCGGAAAGCTTTTTGTTGAATAGTCCGTCGGCGATATCGGCATAGCCGATCATGCCGTAGTCGCTGGT
>JAFGNB010000081.1 GCA_016927235.1 Chitinispirillaceae bacterium | reverse complement strand
ACCCGCACGGTGACCATGAAGGATGCGATCGTCCGCATCGGATTCACTGAAACGCGCAGAATCATCACCGGTTTGGCGGTAATGCAGCTGTTCGACACTCACCGCAACACGCCGGGATTCAACCGGCTTGATTTCTGGTTCCACTGTCTCGCAACCGCAAAGATAGCCGAACAGCTCGCACTGATGTCATCGACGGTAAGCCCCGACGAGGCGTTTCTGGCGGGCATTCTGCATGATTTCGGCATCATTCTGCTCGATGAATTTTTTTCCGGCATTTTTGAACGCGTTCTCCGGATTTCAACCGATTTCGGCATGCGTTTTTACGAAGCCGAGAAGGGGATCCTCTCGGTTACCCATAACGACGTCGCGGGGCGGCTCTTTGACGGATGGAAAATACCAAACAGTATCAGCTATGCAGTCGTTCATCATTATTCGGCGATGGAATCCGCCGCCAACCCGCAGTCGGAAAAAGAGATGATGGCCGTCGTCGTTTCCATGGCGAACATTCTGGCGAAAGCATACTGCCTGGGGGCTGCATGCGATCAGTTCGTGATTCCGCTCGACAATCGTTTTTTGTCAATGATTCATGCGACATTCGGCCTTCCGGAGCACTTTTATCGCGACATTGTCGATCAGCTCGTCGCTTACAAACAGCTGTTGAAAATCGAGGCGGGGACGCCCGAAAAGCGTTATCAGCCCCATAGGGTCAGCGCACCGGTTTTTTCGATCGGCATGGCTGATTTTACCGCCGCCGTGTTTAATCCGATCGAGCACTATCTGCGGCAAAGCGGCCACATCATCGTTTCGATCGCTCCCGGGGAGGAGCCCTACGACGCGTATCACGGCAGGTGCGATATTGCCGTCGCTTTTACCGATGCTTCGACCCGGCGCGACGCCGTCGAGAAGCTCACGCGCCTTCGCCGCCGGCCGACGTTACCGGTTTCCCCCGTGCGGACGGCGGAGGGAGAAACCGTTCCCATAATTTTATTTATCAATAAACAGTCGCCCTGCACCGCAGCCGTCAACATGCCCGGCGTTTCGCTGCTGTCGGCGGCGATCGATCTCCGGATGCTTGACGTGCATATCGACGCGGTCGCCCACGGAAAAACCGTGAAAAACCTTCCGTGGGAATCGATCCTCAAACCGCCTAAAACGACTGACGAAACGGAAGGACCGGGCGGGGAACTTCAGGCGCTTTATCGGACGATGCTGCAGTACCGGAAGCGGTGTGCGGATGCACATGTCCTCTCCGGCGACCACGCCGCCGCCGAATCGTATCTCGAAAGGGCGCGGCGTAACGAACAAAAAAACGATTACGCCGCCGCGTCCGTCATGATCGCTCTCGCAACCGAATATTATCGTAAATCCTATTTAACCTATGAACTGGAACAGTGCGGAAAGAATATTGCCGCACGGGAAGCGGCGTTACAAAAAGAAGGATGAAACGGTGAGGCATTACGTTTTCGTAATGATCGGCACTATGCGGACAGGCGGGCGGCAGGGAGTGCAACGGAACCCGGCGATAACGCCGCCGAGTAAAGAACGGACGGATCAACGTCAATGAAAACCGCGGTAACCGCATACATGATGCTATGCTTTGCGATAAGCAGTACATGTGCACAGGAGAAACTGTTTGTTTTTTATCCGACGACCACACGACCGCAGACGGTTCAGGAGAGGCTGGAGGAAAACGCCAACGATGTTTCGGTGACGGTGTTCGGCCGCTACGTCGACATGAGCGAAAAAATCGTGAACGAACCTCCGGATGCGCTGCTGAGCAAACCGGCACTTATAAGGCAACTGGGCAACTATACCATTGCCCTCAACGGCATTCGTAAGGGGACCGCAAAGGAAACGTATGTGCTTATGTCAATCAACACCCCGATCGATCCGAAAACCGTGGGCGCCCAGACGGTAATCGGGGCGATCGATGTACTGGGCAGAACCGGAATGAAGTCGTTCATCGGACGCTTTTTTCCCGTTGAGCCGAAACTCAAACGGGTCACCAAAATCGAAGACCTGCTGCCGCTGCTCACCTTCAATATGGCCGACGCCGTACTTATCGAAGCGGTGTTCATACAATATTTCAAATCAACGTCTCACCTCGAGTTCACTGTTACGTCTCTTTCCGAAACGGACAGCGGCATTATCGCGCTCGCCATAAAGAATAACGGAAAAGCCGAAAATACATTAACTGCTTTTAAAAAGGCCGGCAAAGGGATCAATACCCTTTTTGAGGTCGATCAATGGAAGTAATCAACCGGCAATGCTGCGACCCGCCCTTTGTACCAATGCTGCAACGCGAAGTATATTTTATTCCGGGTGAACCGCCAGGGGTGAAGAGATGCCGTTCACCTTATTGCTTATCGTTGATTTCTTGCACCTATTCTCTACTCCATCAGCCGTGAAAAGGAGTATGGATGAACGGAACCGAATACTACCGAAAAACGCTGATCAAGCTCTCCGAAACCTTCTCTCGAACGGCCATCGAATGCGTGGACGTCTTTTTTTCGAAAAAAAGCACATTGCATCTGCCGTGGGAAGTGGTGGAACAACTGCAGAGCAAATTCGATCTGATACTTACCATCGGAAGCTCCAATATGCAGCACAGCGCATTGATGTATGCCGGCATTCAGAATGAATCGCTCGAGGCGTTCACCGGCAGGAGCGGCATCAGTTCCGAAGAGGCGGCGGACATTCTCGGTGAATT
>JAFGNB010000080.1 GCA_016927235.1 Chitinispirillaceae bacterium | reverse complement strand
CCAGCGTCTTTTCGTTGACAAGTAATATGACGTCGTCGATCCGCTTTCCCCTGACTTCCCGCTCCGTTTTCCCGCAAAGTAATTCGGCGGCGCGATTACACAGCACGACCACCCCCGATGTGTCAAGGGCAAAGACCGCATCGGAGACGCACGTGAGTATGAAGGCGAGGAGCTCGTTTTCCTCGGCGCTGAAGGAAGGGTTGCTTACGGCCGCCGCTTCGGCGTGATCCGGATTGTCGCCGCTTTTTTGTTCGACGCCCGTCCGTGGGGCAGTGTCGTGTTTGTCTGGTCGAGATACTCCGTCGGTCGGCTCATTATTCCCGCTCATAGAACCACCCATCTATCATCGAACCATGAGAAATGATGAGGTTTTACATGGTCACGTATCGGTCTGATGATGTAAAACATAGGTAATCATACAGGAAAAAGTAATTCCAAACAACAAATATCTGCAACGAATTTCGGTCCATCATAAAAATAGCATACCGGGCATGCCCCATGAACGTACAGGTACACAGCCCGTCGGGAGAGGTATCATTGCCACCAAAGCGTATTAAGGCGGAGGCATCTGCAATTGATACCGGAAAACGGGAACATTTCCGGCATCGCACCGGGGAAACGGCCAGCTCTCAATCCGATCAAGAATCCTTTCCTCGAAATGATCGACCTGCGCCCGTTCACCTTTCGAAATGTCAAGGGAAACAGTGCCGTCGTGATGCAATTGGATCGGCAGGATCATGCTGTCGGGAAGTACCGGAAAATAGGGCATCGCTGCGAATAGTTCATCGACAAATGCGGGTTTAAAATACTCCGAAAGCTCCTCGTTGATCACCGCCGTATCGCACGGCCGGGCGGTCTTATCCTGTTGATAGCAGCTGTCAAGTCGATTTCCGACAATATGCGATAGGTTCGGAATATCTTCACAACTGTTGAGCAGCAGCATATCGATCAGATCAATCATACCTTCGGGAAAGAATTCAGGCAGCGCTCCATGATACGGGAAATATCGTTTACGGTTCATCACCAGCAGCGAATCCTCCTTGCGTGCCTGCCAAAGCTCATCAACCTGGCTCCGGCCGAAGCAGGTATCCGATCCGTTAATGAACAGCTGCCGGATCGTACGTACTTCACAAACAATACTACGCCGGTCTGCGGCAACGCTGTACGGATTGAGATACCCGTGACGGATATGATAATAGGACCCGGTTTCTCCGCAGGGGTAGCGCACCAGCCAGTGAACAACCTGCCAGATGATGCCGTTGTGACGCAATTCAAGGCAGTCATCCTTCTGTAGCAGCGCATTCGAGTCGACAGTACGATTGACCCAGAATCCTCCGAACGATTTCTGCAACGCCTTTTTCTGCTCCTCCTTCATCGACTGCAGGGGGCGGAAATCCTTTACATCCACATTAATAAAAGCGGCAAGCCCCGAGGCGAAACCGCCTTTCTTAAGCTTCTTATATCCCAGGAAGCCAAGTACCAGAAAGATTATAAGCAGAATCGCCTGAACGAACGAAGACTTCGCTCGACCTCTTTTCGGGAATGTATGCTGCATGCTCGGCTCCGTTGAATAGTATGTTTATTGAGCTGACTAGTATGAATCGGGAGTTGTTTCACCACGGCTTCCGTGTCGTTCGTTAAAAAATAGCTCATTGAAAACCCGATCTCAACATTGTCGCAGCAGGAGCGGGGCGGTCGCTCCAAGGAGAAATTCCGTTTTTTCTCCACCACGGCCAAATTATATTTTCATCAACACATCAGCGAAACGTACGAACTCCAACCGGAAGGAATTTTCCGTACATGGAAGAGGCGATCCGTACCATACTCAGGGAAATCGGCGAAGATCCTCAGCGCGAGGGGCTCCTCGGAACGCCAGGCAGGGTAAGAAAATCATTCGAATACCTGATGCAGGGATACACACAGAACCCCTGCGACATCTTGAAAAAAGCCATATTTCATGAAGAGTGCAACCACATGATCATTGTCCGCGACATCGAGCTTTACAGCATGTGCGAGCACCATATGCTCCCCTTTTTCGGCAGATGCCATATCGGCTACATTGCCCGGAACCGCGTCTACGGCGTCAGTAAACTGGCCCGCCTGGTCGACTGTTTCGCAAGACGCCTGCAGGTTCAGGAACGGCTCACCCAGCAGATCGCCGCATGCCTTATGGAGCCGATCGAAGCGGAAGGGGTGGGGGTCGTCATCGAAGCGCAGCATCTCTGCATGATGATGCGCGGGGTGACAAAACAGAATTCGAAAATGGTGACGTCCGCCATGCTCGGCAGCTTCAGGAAAGAACATGCAACCCGCGACGAATTCCTTAAACTGATCGGCGTGGAGCGGGGGTAGGCGGCAGAACCGGCCTCTTATGTCGATGAAAAAAACCGCTTTCTCTGCGTTCCCTTTTTGATTCGTTGACAAAAAACGCAGAAACACCTATATTCTTTTTCTTACAACAACGCTTTTTTCAGCGACTTCGCAACCAACGGATGGGGTAAAAGGAACTGACCATGCAGAAACGCGACAGCATCAACAAGGTGATGATTATCGGATCAGGGCCTATCGTAATCGGGCAAGCGTGTGAATTCGACTATTCGGGAACGCAGGCATGCAAGGCGCTGCGCGCACTCGGCTATAAAATCATTCTCGTCAACTCCAATCCCGCGACCATTATGACTGATCCGGGCATGGCTGATATCACCTATATCGAGCCGCTCAATTTCAATCGGATGAAGGAGATTATCGCAAAAGAGCGCCCCGACGCCCTGCTTCCCAATCTTGGCGGCCAGTCGGGATTGAATCTGTCGTCGGAACTTTACCGTGCCGGAGTGCTGAAAGAGTATGGGGTTACGGTCATCGGCGTCAATGTCGATGCCATCGAACGGGGTGAAGACCGTAAAATTTTCAAGGAAACCATGCAGCGTCTGGGAATCGATCTTCCCCGCAGCAAGCTTGCATACAGCATCGAGGAAGCTGAAAAGATCGCGGGTGAGCTCGGGTTCCCGGTGGTGGTACGACCGGCCTATACCATGGGAGGAGCTGGGGGCGGACTTGTTTACAATGTTGAAGAACTTCGGATTATCGTTAATCGGGGACTTACGGCCAGTCTGATCAAACAGGTACTCATCGAAGAGGCGGTCGTGGGCTGGGAGGAACTCGAACTTGAGGTTGTCCGCGATGCAAAAAATCAAAAAATCACCGTCTGTTTCATTGAAAACATCGATGCCATGGGGGTGCATACCGGCGATTCGTTCTGCAGCGCGCCGATGTTGACCATTGATAAATCGTTGCAGATAAAGCTACAGAAGTGGTCGTACGATATCGTCGAGGCGAT
>JAFGNB010000079.1 GCA_016927235.1 Chitinispirillaceae bacterium | reverse complement strand
ATGGCTACGCCGGTATGAGTAATAGTCGGCGTGAGGGCGGTTACCGGGGTTCCAAAGGGGACATCAACGTTAATCGTGCGCGTTGAATCAACGATGATTGCGGTGGTATCAGGGCTTGACAAACTAAATGAGGTAATTTCTTTGGTGCCGCTCTTCGGGCTGTCGGTCAATAGATTCCCACATCTTAAAAAGAGTAGTATCGGGTATGCGACGATAAGTCCTTGAATTATTTTTTTCATCAGTAGCCCTATCAACCTTACTAATTTATATTTTTTACTTTGAATGGTCCATACCGGAAAGAGCCGTCTTCTGATTTCCAGGGGTCTCTCAACCGCATCCTCCAATATAAAATCACTTTGTCTCGAATGAGGTATTGCCTTGCCTTTTTAGTATACCATAACTGCGACCCGGCGAGAGTGCCGAAGCCGCCGATTTAACGGCACCCCCTGAAACGATAGTATTTTCTTATCGGATTCACCAGAGGAGGAGTATGCCAGCGAATAAAAGAGATACGTGGGCAAGCCGGCTGGGCATTATCATGGCGGTTGCCGGCTCTGCGATCGGATTGGGGAATTTCCTTCGCTTTCCGGCCAAGGCGGCATCGAACGGTGGCGGGGCGTTTATGATCCCGTACCTTGTTGCGCTGCTGTTTCTCGGGTTGCCTCTTATGTGGGTAGAGTGGACGCTGGGGCGCTACGGCGGAGGATTCGAACACGGAACGGCGCCGGGCATTTTTCACAGCCTCAGGCGAAAGAACCGGTTCATTAAATATTTCGGCATCATCGGCATTTTCGGTCCGCTCGTTATTTTTGTTTATTATACATTCATCGAATCGTGGACCCTGGCATACGGTTTTTTTTCGATCTCCGGGAAACTCACGTCACTAGCCGATCAGCAGGGTATGCAACAGTTTCTTAGCGGCTTTCAGGGGGCCGAGTCCAACAACTATTTCAGCAGCGTTTTCCCCGCATATGTTTTTTTCATTTGCACCTTTGCAATAAACATGTGGGTCCTTTATCACGGCATCAAAGGCGGGATCGAGCGGATCTGCCGCATTGCCGTTCCGGTGCTGTTCGTCTGCGCAATCATTCTTATGACCCGGGTACTGCTGCTTGGCGCACCGAACCCTCAGAAGCCGTCGTGGAGTATCGCCAACGGCTTCGGTTTTCTGTGGAACCCGGATTTCAACGCTTTGAAATCGGGGAAAGTCTGGATCGAAGCGGCCGGACAGATATTCTTCACCTTAAGTGTGGGGATCGGCGTGATCCTGACTTATGCAAGCTACCTCTCGAAGGGTGACGACGTTACGCTGTCGGGCCTGAGCGCCACGAGCCTCAATGAAACTGCTGAAGTGATCCTGGGCGGAAGCATCATCATTCCGGCGGCGTTCGTGTTTTTCGGGCCAGACAACATCCGCTCAATCGCGGCATCAGGCACGTTCAATCTCGGGTTCGTGACCATGCCGCTCATCACGAACCAGTTGCCCTTTCCAAAGCTGTTCGGCTTCATCTGGTTTCTCCTGCTGTTCCTCGCCGGCGTTACCTCCTCGATTTCACTTGGCCAGCCGGCGGTCGCCTTCATCGAAGATGAGTTCGATATCGACCGGAAAAAGGCTGTAGTGATATTCGGAAGCGTAACGTTTGTTCTCTGTCATTTTCCCGTTTTCATGCTCAAGCACGGCGTGGTCGACGAGCTTGATTTCTGGGGCGGTACCTTCTTTCTCGTTGTGTTCGCGGCCATCGAGGTGATCCTTTTCGCTTGGGTGTTCGGCATCGACAACGCCTGGGACGAAATGCACCGGGGCGCCGACCTGCGGGTGCCGAAAGTTTACAAATTCATTATTAAATACGTGACGCCGCTGTTCCTGCTGGTGATCATAAGTATATGGATGTGGCAGGAGTGGCTTTCGGTAATTGTTATGAAGAGCGTGTCCGCGGCCGACAAACCGTATGTTCTGGGAACGCGGATCGTTCTGATTTCCATTCTGGCCTTACTGGCGATGGCAGTGAAGATCGCCTGGCGGCGCCGGGATCTGAAAGGAAAGACAGATGCGGCCTGAAGGATGGTGTTTTCTGATTGTTTTCTGGGGGTTGATTCTGAGCCTTGCGGTATTCTGTTTCAGGCGGATGTTCGCCAAGAAAGAGGTGAGGTAAAGAGGCACAGGGGAGGAGGCCTATGTCCCCCTGTCCCCCCGTCACACACTCCTCCTCACTCACGCTCCTGAAGCCACCGTTCCGCCTCGATCGCAGCCATGCAGCCGCTCCCGGCGGCGGTGATCGCCTGCCGGTAGTTTGCATCCTGAACGTCGCCTGCGGCGAATACGCCGGGAATGTTGGTGCGAGTGGAGCCTGGAACGGTTTTCAGATATCCCGTTTCAGTGGTTGCAAGTTGGCCTTTAAGGAAACCGGTGTTCGGCACGTGGCCGATGGCCTCGAAGGCGCCGACAACCGGCAGTTCGGAGAGCGCTCCGGTTACCGTATCCTTGAGCCGCAGAAAGGCGAGCTTCTCCTCCCCGCAGAACTCCTCAACCACCTTGTTCCAGAGAATTTCCACTTTCGGGTTGTTCTTGACCCTTTTCTGCATGATGCTGCCTGCACGCAGGGCATCGCGGCGGTGGATCAGGTACACTTTCGAAGCAAATTGAGTAAGGTGGAGCGCCTCTTCAATGGCGGTATCACCACCGCCGATAACCGCCAGTTCGCGGTTTCTGAAAACAGGCAACGCACCATCGCACACCGCACAGGCGGAAATACCCTTTCCCCAGAGCCGTTTTTCCGATTCGAGGGGAAGTCTGCGTGCAGTGGCCCCCGAGGCGACGATGAGAGCTTCGGTAGAGTGCGTTTCGCCGCTTGATGTCGTGAGGGTAAACGGGTGTTGTTGGAGGTCGGCTTCGACGGTGTCTTCCATGATCATGCGGGTGCCGTGTTTAATCGCCTGTTCGCGTATCTGACCCATAAGCTGCGGACCGAGGATGCCCTCGGGAAATCCGGGAAAGTTTTCGACGATGGTGGTGATCATCAACTGGCCGCCCGGTATTCCGCCATCCTGAAAACCTTCGAAAAGCAGCGGATTGATGTTCGCCCGTGACGCATAGATTGCCGCCGTAAGTCCTGCAGGCCCGGACCCGATGATGGTAAGCTGCTCAGACATTATGCTATCCCCTTTCTAGTTGATAATTACTCATCCCTAATGGGAAACCGGTCTTCTTGCCATTTCCGAATCGATGATGATATAATGAATAAATATCTCTGCCGGAGATGTGTAAAAATCGGCACCATCGCTCGGCTTTAAATATAGGAAAAGGTTAGGCAGAGGGAAAATCGGTATTACAAAAATGTGAGCCCGGTCACATTCAGATAATAGAATCCGGGGTATAATGAAGGGATTCATTTTAGTCTGACCGAGCGCCAGGCAAGGAGGATGTTCCATGATTGAAAACTTGAATAAAATCAAGCACTTATTTACAGCCTCCGTGATTATGATCATCTTTTTTTCCCCGGCGATTCTCGCTCTTCCCCTGCGAGGGATCGTGACTGATTCACTCTGGAACCGGCAAGGCGGGGCGATTATCGAATTGTATGAACCGAAACGGGGAACCCTTCTCTACTCAATTGAAGCTGATGCGGCCGGATATTTTGAATTCCAAAATATCACTGAAATGGATTATCAGATTAAAGTAACTACGCAAACCTATCCCGACCAGTGGTTTTCCTATTCGGGAAACACCGTTTACCGGCAATACCATACAAGAATCGACATTGCGACAACACCAGATACTCTGTACATTCTGGCGGTCCCAAATCCCCTAGACAACCCGCCCGACAATACCCTTACCGTTTTCATTACCGATTCTGCGGGAAGGACACTCCAGAACCAGTCGGTCTACGTCGCGCTCCTGCGGCAGGAGGATTATTATGAATTTCCGGGGCAAGACAACTCTTCCGGTGCATCCATGACATTTGATACGCTTCAGGCCGCCTCGTATGCGATTCTGATCCGTGCGTCAGGCTATCCAATGCAGTATTATCATCCCGACCGCAACACCTCACAGCCGAAAATCTGGCTGGCGATCGGGGGCGGCCAGGTGTTTACGCAAACGGTGCGTATGGTCGACCCGACAGCCGGCGACGGGGCCTTTCACGGCAGCTGCCGTTCTGAAACCGATCAGCCGCTCGAAGGGATCGTGGTGGCGCTCTGCCAGCCGAGTGATACGTTCCGCGTCATTTATATGCAGACGACCGGCAGCGACGGAAAATATTCTTTTGTCAACATTATGGAGGCTGATTACCTTCTCCGGTTCAGCGGCGGCGGTTATCCGGTGCAATGGTATTCGATGGAACGCGGTGCGACCACCCGGAATCCGGAAGGAACCGTCTGGTCGATGCATGCTCCCCACGATACGATGCTCGTTAGGCTGTCGACCTCACCGATAGATAATCCAATGACCGGTTCTGTAACCGTCACCGTAAAAGACAGTGCCGGAATACCTATGTCCCCTCCTGGAATCGTCTCACTCGTCGACGCCGGATCCACTCTTTTGTATTCACCCGGATTTGATTCCCTGTCGGGAAGTTTCATTGCGGAGAATATCCCTGCGGGCAACTATTTCATTAAGCTTTCATTTCCTCCCTATCCGGTGCAATATTACTCCCCCGTCGGCAATACTTCGGGCCCGGCATACGCCTTCCCGCTTATGGTGAATGACCGTCTCTATTTTTCCCCAAAACTCCTGACGAATCCCGGCCAGACGTCGTCTAACGCGATCGGGTTCGTCAATGGCTTCGTCCGGGACTCTCTCGGCGGAGTGGGCAATGCGATGGTGACTATTTACAATTCCGGCTTCGGAATCATTCAGACCGCGGTCACGAAGGACGACGGCTCTTTCACGACGTTGAAGCTGCCGGTACAGGAGATTTACATTGGAGTGCAGGCTGCCGGGTATCCGCCGCAGTACTGGTCGCCCCGGGGAATGACCCCTGCCCGGTCCATGGAAAACAGCGTTTATCTTATTGCCAACGATTCAATTACTATCAATGCGGATCTTGAATGGTTTTCCGGAACGACCGGCAGTGATACCGCCTATCATCCGACAGTAACGACCACTGTCACTGGAAAGGCATACGATGCGGGTACCGGTTCTCCGGTGAGCGGCGTGCGCATTGTCTTTTTTGATTTTGTGCCCGAAAACTTCAACTCCCGCTACCTCTGGTCGCCGTGGATTGCCTACACCGACTCAACCGGGAGATTTATTATAAATAATATCCCGCTCGGCAGCTACCGCTGTATGGCCGAGGCGGATTCCTTCAACTACGTTGCCCAGTTCTATCCGAAGGCCGACATGCTCTCGAATGCAAAGGTGATCGACATCGATTCAACGGTAAAATCGTTGACCCTCGATTTCAGCCTGCGGAAGGGCGGCACGATCCGGGGTACGGTTGTCGACATGAGCGGCGCTCCCCTCAGGGATGCCAATATCGACGTCCGTTCCAGCGACAACAGCAGATGGTTTCACGGAACGACCGGCGAAGACGGGAGCTATACGATAGTGGGGGTGCCCCGGGGAACATGGAATATCTGGGCAGGCCATGACGCCTATCTGATGGTTGAGGAGAATCAGCAACGGGAGTACACGGTAACCGAAGGTGCCACACTGCAGGTACCGGTGTTCCGGATGGAAAAGGGCGGCCATTTGAGCGGCACCTTCACCTCTCAACTATCCCTTTCCGACACTGCTTTCGGCACAAATTTTTACTGGGGAAATCTCTCGCTTTACAGAGACACCCTCCGCAAAAAGGACGAACAGCTCTGGCCGGAATTCTCGTGCGGCATCAATTTCGAAACAACCGCCTCAACCGCGCGGTCAGGCACCTTTCATACGGGCGCGATACGAACGGGCGCGTACCGGATGGTCTTCACTCCACCGGCGAGAAGCCGGGAGAACGACGCGACGGCAGTGACTACGGCATCTCTGCTGCCGGGGCTCGGGTATTCGTTCGTCGGCAGCGGCGGCTCTTTCGGCATGCTGCCCGTAACGGTCGTCAATGCCGGCGACACCGTCGGGAACCTCGTCCTGTCGCTGCGTAAAGGGTATTCCGTTTTCGGACGGTTACTTGGCGAGAATAATACCCCGCTTATCGGCAGTTTCGGCATCGACGTGCTGATCAAACAGGACAGTCTCTATCTCCGTGTGGGATACTCCGCCGTCCAACCCGACGGCCGTTTCGAACTGCCGGGATTGATCGACAGTGAATTGTATTATTTCATGCTGTGGGCGGAAGGGTATCCGTCCCAGTACTGGTCCGCGGGGGGGAATACCGTATCGCCTTCCGAGCCGTACCGTTTCGACGCAGCAACCTATTCCCCCCTCCAGCTGATCATTGTCCGCAATCCCGAAGGGATCGACCCGTGGAATGTGCAGGGGCCGATTTCTCTCTGGATCGAAGGGGATTCGCTCGGGTTTCCGCTCCTTGTCTGGAACGGCGATCAATCGCTTGCCGTTGATGATTTTATCCTTTACAGCAGCGATAGACTCGGAAAGGTCACCCCGATCGCGACGCTGCCGCGCAGCTCCTCGTCCTCGAAATATATTTTCCGCGACCTCCGGACAGGCGTTAACTTCCGTGAATACCTGGTGGTCGGTAAAGGCCACGATCTCGTCATCAGGTCGAACCGCAACGGGTTCGATCCGCGCAACAGTACGGCAGCATCAACAGGCGGACTCTGGCTTAATGTTTACAACAGCCGGTGGGGAATTCAACTTGAATGGGGAACCGGAAAAGACCTGACAGTGACTGAAAAGGATTCTGTAAATGTGTATAGAGGCATCGGTGCTGAAACACCGAGGCTTCTCTTGCGGCGAAGTGCATGGGAGACATGGATCAATGATGACGACTGGAGCGGCGGCGATTCGGGGAAAACGTTTACCTACTATGTTGAACTGCCGGGAAGGCAGCTGGTCTCTCCGCGCGTTTCGAAAACGCTCGATGCGTCCTTTTTCGCTTCACTGGCTAAAAAGTTAAGCGTCGGGCCGTATGAAAAATACCGGCGCATTTCCGATGCCGTAGCGGCTGCGAATGATTTCGACCATATTGAAGTGAGACCGGGCACCTACGCTGAAACTATCTCCTTTGCCGGAAAGAACCTCTCGATCAACGGCTCCTGGGATTTCGGTACTCCGCCGGTGATCGATGCAGGGGGCGGTATTGCGTTTACCGTGCCCTACTGTAAAAACGGAGGGGAATGGGACCGTCCCCGGATTTCAGGATTCGCGATCCGTAACGGTTCAATCGGGATCAAATCGAATGCGGCGGTCGAGGTGGAGGAATGCCTTTTTGATAATATCACCGCGGCACTTTCAATGTCGATCGACAGCAATACCATGGTACAGCGGATTATCGCCAATCCCTTCATGCCTTCGTCTATCGAGGGAAATGTTCGCCACTGCACTTTCATTGCTAAAAAACCGGGAAGCCTTGTTGCCACGCTCACGGCAATCGGGAGTGCGGAACAGGCGGGGTACAGCGGACCGTACTCCGGTCAGGGGCAGTTCTATATCACCCCGACCATCTCGCTGAGCTCTTCGGTCAACGTTGAATTGTCGAATATCGCATTCTATCAATCGAGCGGCCTGCAGACGGCCCTGCCGGTAACCCTGCAGGGAAATACCCCCCGCGTCAGGTTCGAACGGTGCAATGTGTGGAAAACATCAACGGAGCTGCGATCTGCGGGGGTCGAGCTGGCCGGGAACTGCACTGCACTTGACCCTCGATTCGTCGACTCAACCTGGTGGTTCATCGCCGCGGCCTCGCCGCTTGCGGGAATGACATGGGATTCCCGGATCGGCTATGATGCGCGCACTCTGTACGGCGGCAAAGAGGGGCCCTATGATGAGGACCGTCCCTCCGCGTTGCGCAACGTCACCGCGGTAACGGTCGGACTCAATGCAGTGCTTGTCCGCTGGAGTGCTTCGCCAGCCGAAGAAAATGTGGTTCGGTACCGGATCTACCGCGCACCCGGCGATCCGTCGCTTTTCTATATCAATCAGGCGTCCGAGTGGGACCTGAAAATTCCCGAAGATTCGATCTTCAAGGTCATCGATTCATTCTCAACCGTCACGACCGCCTTTCTCGATACCACCGTCCAGCTGGGGACGCCCTATCTTTATGTCGTGGTCGCGGTAAACAGTGAGGGGAACGAGGGAAAAGTCAATCTTCCCGCGCCGCCCGACATTGCAACCTATTTTGTCAATAAACCGGTCGACCGCGTCATGCTCGCGGCGGGAAAATGGCATATGGTCGGCGCACAGGGGGCTTCCGCCCATACGTTAAACGATGACACGCGCCATGTTCTTTTCGGCTGGGACGACAACAACACCGCCGATAAAACGCTTGCGCACTACACCCGCACCTACCGGATGCAATCAACCGGAGGATACTGGTTCAAACCGGCAATCGATACGGTTATCACCGTAAGCGCCTCATCTCTGGGCGCGCTGAAATCAATCGAGTCGACGGCCGTTGTCAATCTGACGAAAGGTGGGACCGGCTGGAACCTGATCTCCTCTCCCTTCCCCTTCGCAATTACCCCCGACTGGCTTGGAAGTTTTACCGCATGGGAATGGAATGCCGACTCACTGGGGTACCGAAAGGCGCAGTCACTGCGCCCCTGGAATGCCTACTGGGTGTATGCCGACGGTGATACAAGTCTGCAGCTCTGGAAAAAACAGCCGCTTGCTTATTACCAATCCGGGCCGCTTGCCAAAGCGGCAACCCTTCCGCTCCTCTGGCAGCTCCGGCTTACGCTTCAGGATGAAAAGAGCTGGGACACCGATAACTTCATCGGAGTCGTTCCGGCATCATTGCATAAGACACGGCTGTTTGCAACACCCGAGCCGCCCGCCGCATTCGATGCGGTCCGACTGTATTTTATGGATCAGGATGCTGCCGGTTTTACGGAGGGGGGAGCGGAGCGTTATGCACAGCTGTATAAAACCGTTTCTCATCACGGAATGAACGTTGAGTGGATAATCGGCATTGGCGCGTTGAAATCCGCCTCGAAACTCAGTGTAAAGGATATTGCCGATCTCCCCGACGACCTGTTCATATTATGGGTGGAAAAGGATCGGATAATCAATCTCCGCGAACAGTCGACGGTCGAGATCGCACCGCATCCTGACGATGTTTTCGGCTACATCGTCGTTACCGCGGATCCCGGCGACCTCGCGCTTTACACCAGGCAGCTCGCCCTCATGACGCCGTATCCGAATCCGTTCAAAGGAAGCGCTGTCATTCAATATACGCTTCCCTACGCATGGACGAAAAACGGGGCGCTTCCCGGAAACGGCAAACTGCCTCTTGTTATCTCGCTGTACGATATCACCGGGAAAAAGGTAATTACGTTGGTAGATGAACCCCGCGGGCCCGGCATGTACCGGACCGTCTGGAACGGTAAAAACGGCTCCGGCCGGCAGGCGGCTGCAGGGATGTATGTCGTGAAATTGAAATACGGGAAGGCGATGAAAACAGCCCGGTTGTATCGTGTAAGGTAACTCTTATACATCGTCCGGGGCTCACTTTATAGATTTTTTACTCCCCGCATTTGCCTGGATCAATCGCTCAATAACCGTGAAGGCGCCTAGAAGGGTAATGGCCCCCAGAATCCACGGCATGACAAGGGGGCCGGTGAGCAATCCGATACAGAGAAGAATAATCCGTTCCGGCCGTTGTAAAAGTCCGCGGGGGCAGAACGTTCCGGCAGCCTCGCATCGCGCCTTTACATAGCTGACCATTACTGAACTGCAAAGCGCGGCATAACAGAGCATGGTTCCGTAAAACCGAAAGCGGTCCGCATGGAAATAATACATCGAAAGCCCTCCAAGGAGCGCCATCTCCGTCAGCCGGTCGCAGCTCGAGTCAAGAATGGCGCCGAAATCACTTTTTTTTCCGCTTTCCCGGGCCAGAAGTCCGTCCAATCCGTCCATAAACGCCCCGATTATTATCGGAAGGAGCGCCCAATGCCATAACGCTCTCGCACTTAACGCGCCGCCCGCGATAAAAAACAACAATCCCAGTAAGGTGAGGTGATTCGGATGCACACCGGTTTTCAGAAAGAGCCGCGCCACCGGGCGGAGAGTATTGGTGTACAATGGTTTGAGCGACTCGAGCATGGAAAGGATCATACCCTTTCATCGATACAGGCGTTAAATTGGAAAAGTACTTTACAGGGAGTGGCGGGTTCAACCAGCTGATAAAAAAAGGAATGCTTCAGGCTGTCTGAGGCACCTGTCTGATCGGCATCGTAGAGACGCACGGCCGTGCCTCTCTACGATGCCGCGGCAATATCATCCGCCCCCCCCTGCAGGCCGTTTCCGAAACGCCGGCCGCAGCGCCCCCCATACCGAGGCGATCGACGTGTACGAATCGATCGAGTAATACTGGTACCACCCGCAGTTGCGGCGGCATTCTTTCATCATCCGGCGGCCTTCGGCCGCTTCCGGCGTGGCAAGCCAGCGGGTGAGATCGACGGTGCGCAGGTCGGGACCTTTACGGTTAAGAATGTGACAGGGATAATACAGTGCGCCGTCGGGTGCAATGACGATTGATGCGGAAGAGCATGCCCCCCTGCGGTACGCCTTAAAATAGCCCTGCGGCGTATGGATGACGGCGGGGTATTTCCTGCGCAGCGCGAGCATTGTTTTTTCAAGGCGATCGACATCGGGGAAACAGTCGTCGGCGCCGTCCATGTGCGTTGCCGGGATGACGACGATGGCGGCGCCCGCCGTATGACAGCGGCGCACCTTCTCTTCGAGCGCATCGATGGTGTCGCGGGTCACCACGGTCTGCACCGATACCCGCAACGGCAGCTTCACCAGACGCGGCAGGGCATCGAACAGGGGCAGATTGTCGTGTCCTTCGTCGATGGAAACGTGCAGGAAATCGATGCTTTTCGCATACGTATCGAGGGGCTGGTCGAGCAGGTCTCGCGCGCTCGTGGTAAAGAGCAGGTAGAATTTGCACGTCCGGGCAAAACGGAGCAGCTCCCCGATGTCCTTGCGCAGGAACGGCTCCCCTCCCTCGAAGCTGGTCATGAGCACCGGCGAGCGGGAGAGGTTGCGCAGGACCGCTTTTACCTCGTCGGTGTCGAGGTCGGCGCTGCGCTGCTGTTTGACATTACAGAACGGGCAGCCGAAGTGACACCGGGAGGTCAGTTTGAACGAGGCGTAAAAGGGATAAACGGCACTGCGGGCACTGAGGTTCCCCATGAGTCCGTGTATCGTCGGCAGGTACCATGAAAGGGGTAGTAGACGCATGATGCCGTTTTATTTTCACCGCCCGGAAATCGCTCAACGATCCGTCACGGCGCGCTGCCGTGTGTCGCCTCTCCGCTCTGCTGGTCGTCTGCCGGTTGCGGATCTTCGTCCTCGCCGCCCTCGTTTTTCCGCGCATCCCACTCAAAAGCGATGTCCATGATCGAATCGGAGATGAGGCGGGGCTGGGATATCTTTTTCGGTTCGAAATAGAAATCACCCTCTTCAAGTTCGAGGATCCGGAAAATGGCTTCCCTGCCGGCCACGTTGCGGTAAAACGCATCCACCACCTGGCCTTTCACAAAGGTCAGATATCCCTTACGGCGGCCCGAATAAATATGGAGTATTCCCTCGCGCTGCCCTATTTCAAGAAACTGGATGGCGTCGAGAAGAGTGGTCTGTTTCAGGTTGCCCGAAAAAACGAACGTGGTCAGATACTGGCTGCGGGACTGCTTTTTTCCGCGCGACGCACGTATGGCGAGTACAATGACAAGAGCTGTACCCATGCCGCAGCATAAACCGATTGATCCGAAAAGGACGACCTGTTGGTGGATCATGAGTTGCACCTTCCTCTAAAAATCCGCCTCCGCGCGGGCTGCTGAAACCGGGTTACCCTGCCGCTTCCTTGCGATCTTCAGAAATATACTCTTTTACACGAATCACATTCTCGATCCCTTTTATCCGCTGGATTGATCTGAAAATCGGTTTCAACTGGTTGCGATGGGCGATTTCTATATTAAAACGACAGTGCGCCTGTTGTCCCCTTGTCGTGATCACCCCTTCATTGATATTGACTTTGAATTCCGCAAATACCCGGCTGATCTCTTGGAGCAGTCCCGTCCGGTCGGAACCGGTAATTTCGAGGGTGACGATATATTTTTTCTGTTCGCCGGTTTCCCATGCCACGTCGATGGTCCGCTCCCTGTCGCCGGCGAACAGAGCGACGTTCGGGCAGTCGGTGCGGTGCACGCTGATGCCCCTTCCGCGGGTCACAAAACCGATGATGTCGTCGCCGGGGATGGGGTTGCAGCACTTTGCAAACCGTACCATGAGGTCTTCGTTCCCACCCACCAGGATGCCGGGCCGGTTCCTGCCGGTAAAGGTATCAACGATGCGGGAGACCATGTTGGAGGGCACCGACTTCTTGATCTTGAAAACCTGGAAAAAATCCATGACCTTACTGATCGCCAGTTCGCCGTTTCCGACGAGTTCGTACAGGCGGTCGGCATTGTTGATTCCCAGGTGCTGCAGCAACCCGGAAAGATGGTCGGAAAACGCCGTCGTCGCATGAAGCCTGCGGTAGGAAGCCTGGACGATCTTCTTGCCCAGGTCGATGCTCTCCTGCCGCCCGGTCGTCTTGAGCCAGTGCCTGATCGCGCTGCGCGCCTTCGGCGTCTTTACTTCACGGAGCCAGTCGATGGAGGGTTTCTTCGAGTTCAGACGCAGGATTTCCACCGTCTGACCGCTCCTCAACTCCTTATTGATGGGCTCGATCTTGCCGTCGACCTTGGCGCCGATACAGTGAAGCCCCAGGTCGGTATGAACCGAGAAGGCGAAGTCGAGAATCGTCGCCCCCTTCGGCAGCGAGATCAGGTCCCCTTTCGGCGTGAAGACGAAAATCTCCGCATGGAACAGGTCGATCTTGAAAAATTCGAAAAACTCGGTGGAATCGGTGAGCTCTTTCTGCCAGTCGATCAGATTTTTAAGCCACATGAGCGCATGGTCGTCCCTGCTCATCTCCCGTTCGCCGCTTTTATACAGCCAATGAGCCGCAATACCGTCCTCGGCGATCTGGTTCATCTCCCAGGTTCTTATCTGCATCTCGACGATAGTACCCTTTTCACCAAAAACGGTGGTATGCAACGACCGGTATCCATTGGACTTGGGGGTGCTGATGTAGTCCTTGAAGCGGTCCTGGATCGGCGTCCATATCGAATGGATAATGCCGAGCACATGGTAGCAATCGCGTATCGAATTGACAATCACCCGTATCGCCAGAAGATCGAAGATCTCCTCGAAGGGCTTGTTGCGCTCCTGCATTTTCCGGTAGATGCTGTAAAAATGTTTCGGCCGCCCCACAATGGTTGCCGGGATATGCTCCGCCTCCAGCCGTTCGCGCAGGGGAAAGACGAACCCGTCGATAATGGTTTCACGCTCGCTGCGGCTAGCGACCACCTTCATGACGATTTCGCGGTACTGCTCCCAGTCGAGGTGTTTGAACGCCAGATCTTCAAGCTCCCATTTGATGCGCGCCATTCCCAGCCGGTGGGCAAGCGGGGCATAGATATCGAGCGTTTCCGCGGCAACGGCTTTTATCCGCTCGGGATCGAGGAATTTGAGGGTCCGCAGGTTGTGCAGACGGTCGGCGAATTTGATGATGATGACCCGCAGGTCCTTTGCCATGGAGAGCAGCATTTTACGATAGGTTTCGGCCTGACGTTCCTGGTGCGTTTTCATCTGGAAAGACTTGATTTTCGTTACCCCGTCTACCAGGACGGCGATCTCTTCGCCGAACGTCTCCTGAATCTCCTCGCGCGTGACCGGCGTGTCCTCCAGCACATCGTGAAGAAGTCCCGCGGAAATGGTGATCGCATCAAGCCGCTGTTCCGCTAAAATAAGCGCCACGGCAACCGGATGCGCCAGAAACGGTTCACCCGATTTCCTGATCTGATTCTGGTGCGCCTCCCAGGAGTAGCGGAATGCCCGTTCGACAAGATCCGTCGGGGTTTTCGGATTGACCTCCTGAACTTTCTTAATAAAAAATTCAGCGGCCTCATCGACGGATGCGGCGGGTAAAAAAAAGGAGGGATCCATGAAATGAAAATAGTAAAGGGCGTATTGCCGTCGAAAGAGGGGGAAGGGAGAGGCGGTGTGATCCGGCGAAGATTGGCGGGTTGCTTCCGGCCGCAGGGGCGGTGACGCATTGAGACGCACGGCCGGTTGTCGCTCCCGCGGAATCGAAATCCGTCGGAGGTATCCGGTAGCTCTCCCGCTGTCTCCGGTTGTCTTGTCCGGCTGCGTAAGCTATACTTTCATGCATGACCGCATCAGCCTCCACGTCCGAACCCGCAAAATTCTCCACCTTCGGTGGAGTTTTCACGCCGTCTATTTTAACCATTATCGGCGTGATTATCTTCATGCGTGCGAACTTCGTTCTCGGACATGCTGGGGTAGTACAGGCAGTGATCATTCTCGGCATCGGGACATTGATTACCACGCTGACGGGGTTTTCAATCTCCGCCATTGCAACGAACACCGACGTGAAAGGCGGCGGCGCCTACTACCTGATTTCACGCACACTCGGTCCCGAATTCGGCGGAACGATCGGACTGTCGCTTTTCCTGGCACAGGCGCTTTCAGTGCCGTTTTACATTCTCGGATTCACCGAAGCGGTCGTCAGAACCGTGTCGTTTTTCCGGCCGCATTTTGCGGTAATCACCTTCACCACGCTGGCGATACTCTTTTTTGTGACCTTCAAAGGCGCCGGATGGGCGATAAAAACCCAGTATGTCATCATGGCGATTCTCGGTGTTTCGATTTTCGCCTTTCTGGGCGGCGGGGCTTTGCGGTTTAATCATGCGCTCCTTGCCGAAAACATGAAACCGATGCCGCAGAGTCCCTTTTCGTTCTGGCAGCTTTTCGCGATCTATTTCCCCGCGGTCACCGGCATAATGGCGGGGGTAAACATGTCGGGGGACCTGAAGAATCCTTCCCGATCGATCCCGCTCGGCACCTTCGCGGCGATCGGCGCGGGGATGCTGATTTACGGAGCGCAAATACTGCTCTGCGGCGGTTCGGTCCCCCGTGCGATGCTGACCGATAAACCGTACCAAAGCCTGATGAATCTCGTCCCGCTGCATATGGGCATTCTTGTCACCTTCGGCGTTTTTGCCGCAACGCTTTCAAGCGCCCTTGGGTCGCTCCTCGGCGCCCCCCGGGTTCTTCAATCCCTTGGGGCCGACCGCCTCCTGAAGCCGGCGAATAAGTTCGCAGCGCTCTCACGCGGCGGGGAGCCGCGCAGCGCCCTGTATATGACGATGGTCGTCGCCACCGTTGTTCTGTACTTCGCTCGCAACGGCGGCGAGGGCGGAGCGCTCAATCTGGTCGCCGGTGTGGTCACCATGCTTTTTTTATGGACCTACGGCATCACCAACCTTGCCGCATTCGTCGAATCGTTCAGCCGCAATCCCTCGTTCCGGCCCCGGTTCAAACTGTTTCACTGGTCGTCGGCGCTCGTCGGCGCAATCGCCAGCTTCACCGCATCGTTTTTAATCGATGCGGTTGCGGCGCTGGGCGCATGCGCCTTTGTCGTTCTCCTGTTTCTTTACGTCAGGAAAACCGTCGCCGCCT